>CADBGC010000098.1 GCA_902794055.1 uncultured Eubacteriales bacterium
AGTTCCCGCGCTTTTTCCTCGCTCACTGTGCATCCTGCCTGTTCTTTTCAAACATGATTATCGCCGCCGCGACCGCCGCGTTCAGAGAATCGATGCTGCCCTTGATCGGTATCGAAACGAGGAAATCGCATTTTTCCTTAACGAGCTTGCCGAGGCCGTCGCCCTCGCCACCGATAACGAGCGCAAAGCCGCCCTTCATATCGGTTTTATACATGCTATCGCCCGCCATATCCGCGCCCGCGATCCAAAGGCCGGCTTCCTTGAGCTGCTCCATCGCGGAAACGATATTCACAACGCGAGCTATGCGCATGTGCTCCGCCGCGCCCGCCGAGGTCTTGACGACCGTTGCGGTAACGGGAGCTGAGCGCCTTTTGGGTATAACAACGCCGTGCGCGCCCGCACATTCCGCGCTTCTTATGATCGAGCCGAGGTTATGGGGATCCTCTATGCCGTCGAGCAGGATAACGAAGGGCTTTTCGCCCTTTTCCTCGGCGTAGGCAAGGATATCCGAAAGCTCACTGTACTCAACGCCGGGTATTTCCGCAACTATGCCCTGATGGTTGCCCGGCTTGCCGTCGTGCCCGAAGGGCATGCAAATTTCATCGAGCCTGCGCCTGTCCACCTCGCGGATAACAAGGTTCTTTTCGCGCGCCATAGCCACGATCTCGCCGAGCGAGCCGTCGTGCTCCGCGGTAACGAGAATGCGGTCGATGCTCCTGCCGCTCTTGACTGCCTCGCGCACGGGGTTTCTGCCCATGATGATATTCGGCAGATTCTCGGGTTCGATCGGGGTTTCCTGCACGAATTCAGGCCTTTCAAAGCGCGGCCTTTCATCAAAGCGCGGTTTGCCCTCGAAGCGGCGCTCGCCGTCAAAGCGGGGTTTATCGCCATAGCCTCTGCCGCCGCGCTCGCCATCGAAGCGGGGCTTGCCCTCAAAGCGGGGTTTATCGCCATAGCCTCTGCCGCCGCGCTCGCCATCGAAGCGGGGCTTGCCCTCAAAGCGGGGCTTATCGCCATAGCCTCTGCCGCCGCGCTCACCGTCGAAGCGGGGCTTATCGCCATAGCCTCTGCCGCCGTGCTCGCCGTCGAAGCGGGGCCTGCCCTCAAAGCGGGGCTTATCGCCGTAGCTCCTGCCGCCGCGCTCGCCGTCGAAACGGGGCTTGCCGTCAAATTTTCTTTCGCCAAAGGGCTTGCCCTCAAAGCGGGGCTTAGCATCGAAGCGGCGTTCACCGTCAAAGCGGGGCTTGCCCTCATAGCTTCTTGCTCCGCGCTCGCCATCGAAACGGGGCTTGCCCTCATAGGGCTTTTTCTCGCCGAAGGGCTTGCGCTCGAAGCTCTTTTCGCCGTAGCCTCTGCCGCCGCCGAAGTTTCCGCCGCGGCCGGAGCCGCCCTTGCCGCCAAAGCGCCTTGAATTGTTGTTGTAGTCTGCCATGATTTACTCCTTGTTTTTCGTTTATACTTTATTCGGCGCTTTCCGAAAGGATCTGCCTCATAATTTCGTTTATTCGCTCGTTTTCGCCCGAAAGGTAAAGAAAGCCTATCAGCGCCTCAAGCCCCGTGGCGGTGCGATAATCCATTATCGAAGCGCTCTTGGGCACGGTGCCGATATGCGAATTCCTGCCGCGCTTATACACGGCAAGCTCCTTTTCGCCGAGCATCGATTCTATCGCGCGAAATGCTTCCGCCTGCGCCTTGGCGCAAACGAGCTTTGCGGCGCGCTTGTGAAGACCGTGCACGGTCAGGGTCGTGGTCTCAAGCAGCATCGTGCGCACGAAAAGATCGTACACCGTGTCGCCGATATAGGCGAGCGAGAGCGGCGCGAGCTGCGCGGGGTCTCCCGAATTGCGGAAGGCTCCTTGCGTGCGCTGCATGAGCTGCGTTTCCATTCCGCCGTTCGGCTTTGGGTCAATTGTGTTGTTTGCATATTCCATCAATTATACATTATAACGCAAACTATTGATTTTTCAAGCGTTTTTATAAATTTTCTTAAAATCTTTTGCCCCTCCCCCGCTTCCGCGCCTTGTATGCGGCGCGAAATGGTGATAAACTATAGCTTGCGGCGTGTCAAGCCGCCGTAAAACGAAGGAACGAAAGAATTTGCTTTGGAAGGAATAAACGAGCTGATAGCCGAGGTCCTCTCCTCGGGCGCATATAAAATCATACTCAGCGGCGCGAAAAGCGGCGATTTTCGGCGCATCAGCCTGAATCTTGCGGGCGGCGAATACTTTGCCGAGAAGCTGACCGAGAAGCAGGCGTTTCACGAGCGCATCCCGCTTGAAAACGCGCAGAGCCGCATAGCGGAGCTTTTTTCGGATTTTTCGCAGCTAAACGCATGGAGCGAAAAATACGAATTTACCGCCAAAATAAGCAAAAAAGGCAAGCTGCTCGCGGGGAAGCACGCCGCAAAGAGTGCGCCGAAGGCGGAAAAAAGCCGAGACCGCGAAAAGAGCTATCTGCTTTCAAATCGCGGCGTTATCCCGCCGCTCGTGGATATGGGCGTTATGGATGCAAGCGGGCGGATAATCAAGTCCATGAACGATAAATTCCGCCAGATAAACCGCTTTCTTGAGCTCATCGACGAGCTTGTGAAGGACGAGCCCTCATCCCCCGAAAAGCCGCTCCGCATAGTCGATTTCGGCTGCGGCAAGAGCTATCTTACCTTCATCGTTTACTACTATTTCACCGAAATAGCGAAGCGCTCCGTAATTATGACGGGGCTCGATCTCAAGCGCGACGTTATAGATTTTTGCTCCTCGCTTTCCGAAAAATACGGCTATGATAAGCTCAAATTCTACTGCGGCGACATAGCGGACTACGCAAACGAAAACGGAGGGAAGATCGACCTTATGCTCTCACTCCACGCCTGCGACACGGCGACCGATCTTGCGCTCTATAACGCCGTCCGCTTCGGCGCAAAATACATCCTCTCCTCCCCCTGCTGCCAGCATGAGCTGAACAAATCAGCCGAGCTTTCGGCTTTCCCGCTCTTTGACGACGGCGGCATTTTAAGGGAGCGCATTTGCGCCTTGATGACCGATTCCATTCGCCAAAAGCTCCTTTATTCGCTCGGGTATTCCTCAAGGGTGATGGAGTTTGTGGAGCTTTCGCACACGCCTAAAAACCTTGCGATACGCGCGAAGAAAACGAATATCCCGCTTGAAAAGCGCAGAGCGGCGCTCAATGATGTCGAAACCGCTCTTTCATCCATAAAGACCGAGCAAACGCTGCACGCGCTTCTGGAAAACGGCGGCTTTTTTGAGAAATTGAGGTGAACCCGTATGAAATTGCTTCTGACCGCCTTCGCCCCCTTCGGCGGCGAAAAAGTGAACCCCGCGCAAAAGGCGGTCTCGCTCGTGGGCGATGCGGGCGGCATTGAGATAGTCAAGCTGACCGTGCCGACCGTTTTCGGCGAGGCTTCGCGCCAAGTCATTGAGGCGATACGCCGCGAAAAGCCGGATGCTGTTCTCTGCATCGGGCAGGCGGGCGGCAGGGCGGCCGTAACGCCCGAGCGCGTGGCGATAAATCTTGCCGATGCACGAATTGCCGACAACGCCGGCAATCAGCCTGCGGACGAGCCGATATTCCCCTCTGCGCCCGATGCGTATTTTTCCACGCTGCCCATAAAGAAGATGGTTGAAGCCATCCGCGAAAGGGGCATACCCGCCGAGGTTTCGAACACCGCCGGAACCTTCGTTTGCAACGAGCTTATGTACTCGGTGCTGCATGCGCTGAAAACCGAATTTCCAAATACTATCGGCGGGTTTATGCATGTTCCGTTCATCCCCGAGCAGGCGGCGGCTAAAAGCCCCGTGCCGCCGAGCATGAGCTTGAGCGACATAGTTTGCGCGATAGAATCGGCGATATGCGCTATCGCCAAGCACCTGAACAGCTAACAGGCCGAAAGGCAGAAAATACAATAGATACAGGAGAAAACCATGAACAATTTCGATGAAAAATACTGTCTCACATCCTTTGAGCGTTTGCTTGAGAAGGACAGCACCACGGGGCAGTACGAGGAAGTGCAGGCGCTTATCTGCGAGATGCTCGACGAGATCTGCGTTCCCTATGAGGTCACCCGCAAGGGCGGCGTTATAGCGAACCTCGGCGGCGAGGGCGAAGCGCTGGTCGTGACCGCGCATCTGGACGACATCGGTCTGATGGTGCGCCATGTCAATGCGGACGGCACGCTGAACGTCTGCGCCGTGGGCGGGCTGTATCCGTTTTACTGCGTAACGGAGAACGTTCGCATCTACACGCGCGACGGCAAGGTCTACACGGGCTCCATCTGCCGCACGCCGAACAGCGTTCACGTTACCGAGGAGGAGCTGCGCGTGGCGCTGCCCGACTACCGCACAAACGTTTGCGTTGTGCTCGATGAGGACGTGAAATGCGCTGCCGACACACTCGCTTTGGGCATCGACACGGGCGATATGATCGCGCTTTATCCGCGCTTTGAGTACACCGCATCGGGCTATATCAAATCCCGCTTTATCGACGACAAGGCCTGCGCCGCCGTGCTGCTTGCGGCTATGAAGCGCATAAAGGAACAGGGAATAAAGCTGAACCGCAAGGTTTATGCGTATTTCGCTATGTATGAGGAGATCGGCCACGGCACCGTGTATCTGCCCGAGGACGTTAAGGACATTCTCGCGATAGACATCGCCCCCACCGGCCCCGATCAGAATTCGGATGAAAAGAAGGTCTCCATCTTCTGCAAGGATTCCCGATTCCCCTACCATTGGGGCATGACCAACGAGCTGCGCGAGGCGGCAAAGGCTTCTGGCGCGGACTTCGTTATGGATATCTTCACCCCGCATTACGGCACGGACTGCGACCCGAGCGTGCTCGCGGGCTACGATATCCGCCATGCCGCCATCGGCCCCGGCACCGCAAACAGCCACGGCTACGAGCGCACCCATATTAAGGGGCTTGAGAATACCTATAAGCTGCTTATGGCGTATCTTACGAAATAAGAGGTTCGTTTTCCGCAAAACCGAGGATATCAAAGCATTTGGGAGAAGCGCTCGGCGCTTCTTCCGCTTTTGGGGGCCACGGCTCGCTTCCTTTCGTTTTTTCCGCCCGAGCCGCGCTTTCGCAAAAAAAGACACAAAAAATTAATAATTTTTTAAGTCACAATTAAGATTTAGTGGTACAATAATGGTAAAGCAAAATAAAGGAGGCATTCTGCCATGTATGAAAATGAAAACTACGGCGCGGATAATGAATATCCCGTCGAGCCCGTGAGGGCGCAAAAGAAAAAAAGCACGGGGCTTGCACGAAGGCTCTGCGCGCTCGTGCTGAGCGGCATCCTGTTCGGAGCTGCTGCGGCGGCGGCATTTTACGGCGTTAATTCGCTTTTCAAGGGCAAATCCCCCGCCGAGTCGGACAGAACGGTGATCGAAGCAACTTCCGTTCCCAAGGAAACGAACGCGCCGTCCCCCAAAACGGGCGAAAACGGCGGCATCTCCACCATCACCTATCCGCAGAGCGGTGAAAACTCTCAGGTTCTCGATGTCAGCGCAATAGCCGATGGCGCGATGCCCGCGATGGTATCCATCACAAACATCAGCGTTCAGGAGGTGCAGAGCTTTTTCGGACTGTTCGGCTGGGGGCAGCCCCAAACGCAGCAGCTTGAATCGAGCGGCACGGGCATAATCTTCGGAACGAACGAAACCGAGCTTCTTATCGTAACAAACAACCATGTTGTCGATAAAGCGACCACGCTCTCGGTATGCTTTGTGGATAACGAGGTATGCGAGGCGGTTGCAAAGGGCACCGATCCCGACAACGATCTGGCGGTTATCGCCGTCAAGCTTTCGGATATAAAGGAAAGCACCTCGAGCGCGATAAAGCAGGCGAAGATAGGCAACTCCGATGCGCTCAAGGTCGGCCGCCAGGTGGTTGCGATAGGCAACGCGCTCGGCTACGGCCAGTCCGTCACCACGGGCATAGTAAGCGCTCTCGGCCGCCGGATCGACACCACGGATGCGATCATGATCCAGACCGATGCCGCCATCAACCCCGGCAACTCGGGCGGCGCGCTTCTGAATATGAGCGGCGAGCTTGTGGGCATAAACTCCGCAAAATTCAGCTCCACCGAGGTCGAGGGCATGGGCTACGCCATCGCCATCACCCCCGCAACCCCGATAATCGAGGATCTTATGAACCGCACCACGCGCGAGAAGGTTTCGAGCGAAAACGCATCGTATCTCGGCGTTCGGGGAGAGGACATCACCTCGAGCATCTCCGCCTCCTACGGCATACCGCAGGGCGTTTATGTGACCTCAATGGGCGCAAACAGCCCCGCAGCCACGGCGGGAATAACGCTCAAGAGCATCATCACCCATTTCGACGGCATCCGCGTTACGAGCCTTTCAAACCTTGAAAACCGCCTTCAGTACTATGCGGCGGGCGAAACGGTCGAGGTTACGGTGCAGGTGCTCGAGGGGCATGAATACGTTGAAAAAAAGCTGAGCGTTACTCTTGGAAAAGCATCGGACTACACAAATCAGGGCGGCTACGGCTACGGTGGCTATGGAAGGCCGTAAAAGCTTTTTCAAGCAGCAAATACGATCGGAACACGCAAAAACCACCCTGTTGGGCGCATCTGCCCTCGGGTGGTTTTGCTTGTCAAGCTTATTGCTTTTATCCTTTTCGAACGATGTATTTCTTCCCAAGCCTTGGCGCAAATATCGCTCTTATATCTTCCTCAGTGCCGCCCTCGATAGTTGCCTTTTCAATGGGGAATGCAGCGTTTTTGGTTTGATAGATGAAGATGTACTCGGGCAATTCGACGACCTTTTCGATCATATCGTAGCTGTATTGGCCACTCGTTTCCATGCCGTCCTGCCTTGAAACGACCTTGAAGCCCTCGTCGCCGAACTCATATTCGCTGACGGCATCCTTGAGCCTGCCGAGCTGCCTGTAGGAAAGCCTCGGAGCCGCAAAAATCAGCAGCGCGAGCACGACCGCAACCACGAGAAGCGGCCAACCGATCCTAAAGCTCTCCGCAACGCCCAAAAACATAAGCTCGAAGAGAAACTCGCCCACTGCTATACCGATCAGTATGATCGAAATATAGTACATTGCGCCCTTATGAGCCTTTTGAAGCGCCTTGAACGCGCTGAGATCGAGCCGCCCCGCTGCCTTGATATCCATACTCCGCTTCCTTTCGTTTTTCAAGAATACTGCGGGATAATTTTAGCATAGCCGATGCTCGACTGTCAACCGTCATTCCTCCCGATAACGAAAAGTCAAGCCTCTTGCTCCGTTTATAAGTTCATTTTTATGTACTCAACTCCCATCATTTTCCGTTGATTGTCAGTGTTTTTTATGGTATAATTTATACATAAAGAAAACCAAGGAGGTCTGTGATATGAACACCAGAGAATTTGCAAAGAAGAACGGAAAAAAGACCGAATGGGTGCGCGAGCGCTGCAAGGAGGGGCTGATGCCCTCCGCCAAAAAGAGGAACGGCCGTTGGGATATCCCCGAGGATGCCGAGCTTCCCCCCTGCACGGGGCGCGAGGCGGCGCTCATCCTCGAAAACCTCATCGAGCGCAATAAAGGGATCGACGTTTG
>CADBGC010000099.1 GCA_902794055.1 uncultured Eubacteriales bacterium
CGGCGACGGTCTTCTGTATCAGATCCCCGTCCACCATGCCGAAGGCCTTGTTTGGGGCGAATATAAGGCTCGCGTGACTGCACGCTACATGCCCAAGTTCGACCATCAGACCAAGGGCTACACTCCCCTCAAGAGCAACACCGAGATGAACGAGCCCGGCCTCGAGCCCGGCGTTGTATACACCATCGTAAACGCTTGCGAAAACGATCCCAATGCGGTGGTCGTTCCTACCAGGGCAAAGGGCACCTTCAACTGCGTGATCGACAGCATCCGCGTTTACAATCCCCATGCCGAGCAGGTAACCAAGGATCATATCTATGCTCAGCATAATGAAGAGAACCCCTTGTACACTCAGGTTCGCGACAGGCTCATCAACGCCGGAAACTTCGGCGGCGCAGCCGATCGCGTAAGCGGCATCGTTTACATCGACGGCTCCAACGACCAGGAAGTCGCTATCGAGGACTACATCCTCTACGGCCCCAAGAACGAGGCGTACCTCAAGCCCGGCAACGGCTTCGCCTTCACCGTTAAGGAGTTTGACAAGGCCAAAACGAAGCTGCATATCAGCGCAAAGTGCCCCAGCGGCGAAACCGTTGCGATGCTTGTAAACGGTCACAAGATCACCGTTTCCGGCAACGCTGTAAGCATCGACTCCGCAACCGAGATGTTCTTCGACGTTACCGACTACGTAAAGGTTGACGGCCGTGTTGCGATCACCTGCGCAGTTGCGGGCAACGATCCCAATGCGATCCTCTCCATCTGCAACATCAAGCTTGTGGGCGCCAACAACCCCAATCTGAACACGAGGGGCTTCGATAATGACTGCTTCTACGTTGATCAGGATACCATCGCGAATGCGGAAGAGGTTTTCGAGGGTGAGATCAACACCACCCTGGCAAAGCCCTCCTATCTCAGCAAGTGGCTCGAGGACTGCAAGCCCGTTATCGCTTGGGAAGCGGTAAACGGCGCAAACAGCTACGAGGTATGGCGCAAGGTCAACGGCGGCACCTATGAGCTTGCCGGCACCGTTAGCGGCACCGAGTTCATGGACAATGCAGAGCTTCTTCCCCTGACCAAGTACTTCTACAAGGTCAGAGCGGTCAGCTCCTTCAGCAACTGCGGCCCCTACAGCTACGAGGTCAACATCGTGTCCTACGGCCTCAAGGCTCCCACCAACGTAAAGGCCAAGATCTCCGAAACAGTGCCCGTTATCACCTGGAATGCTGCGACAAACGCCACCAGATACGAGGTCTACCGCAGCAACGCGAATAACGGCGAATACGCCCTTGCGGGCATCGCATTCGGCACCGAATTCACCGATTACGCCGAGCTCGCTCCCATGACCAAGTACTACTACAAGGTCAAGGCGATGGATGAAAACGGCTACGAAAGCGAACTTACCGCTTCCGTAAACGTAACCTCCTTCGGCCTCAAGGCTCCCGCCTCCGTTAAGGTCAAGCTGAACGGCATCAGGCCGGTCGTTACCTGGAAGGCAGCCGCGAATGCCACCAAGTATGAGGTATATCGCAGCACCGCGAATGCCGGCGAATACACCCTCGTTGGCGTTACCGAAGGCGTAAGCTTCACCGACTACTCCGAGCTCGCTCCTCTGACCAATTACTTCTACAAGGTCAAGGCGCTCAATGATTATGGCTACGAAAGCGCACTCACCGCTGCCGTAAAGGTAGTTTCCTACGGCATCAAGGCGCCCACCGGCCTCAAGGTTTCCAACGTTGATACCAAGCCCACCATCAGATGGAAGGCGGCTGCCAACGCTACCGAATACGAGATCTACCGCAGCACTGAAAAGGCGGGCGAGTACACCCTCGTTGGCGTTGCCGTAGGCACCACCAGCTTCACCGACTATGATGAGCTTGCTCCCCTGACCAACTACTTCTACAAGGTCAAGGCGATCGATGATCACGGCTACGAAAGCGCACTCACCGCTGCCGTAAAGGTAGTTTCCTACGGCATCAAGGCGCCCGCAAGCGTTAAGGCTGTTATCAGCGATGGCAAGCCCCGCATCACCTGGAAGGCAGCAGCGAATGCGACCGAGTACAGGGTATACCGCAGCACCGTTAAGGACGGCGAATACGACCTCGTTGGCACCGTGGGCACCCTGAGCTTCATCGACAACGATCAGCTCGCCGCCTACACCAGGTACTACTACAAGGTAGTGGCAGCCGATAACTACGGATTCGAGAGCGTGTTCAGCGCAATCGTATCCGCAGTGACCCCCAAATAAGACCCACAGATAAGATTGAGTCCTTCTCCGCAGGGCATACGCCCTGCGGAGAGATTTAAAAAACTATATTATTTGCATATTCGGATTAGGTATTGACAAGTGCATTTGTGAATGCTATACTGATTTTTGCTGATTATTTAGGTGAAAACGGAGCTTGCTCCAAGGACTCACGAACGGTTATAAAGGAGTTTTACTATGAAGAAATACGTTAAGCCGTCATTGTTTGTTGAGAATATGGCTAATCTGACGGCTCTGTCCACTTCCTGCACTGATAAAATTATGGATTTGAATGATCCGGGTTGGATTGAGTATGCTTACGTTCCCGATGCTGATATTCCCGGATTGGGCACGATACCGGCCTATTACGATAGTATTAGTCAAGAATACTTATTTGCTCAGGCAGGCTGCAGCGGATATTGGCCTGGAGATGCTTCTCCCTTTGTCTATGCACAGGGTCAAGGCGGTTGTGAGAATCACCCTGTGGAGTGCTACCATGCACCTTCGGACACCTTATTTGCCTCTTAATAGTGCTCAAACCATGTAACTTTAGCCCGCATTTGCGGGCTTTTACTTTTGCATCCGCTTGGTATAACAAACAGCCGTCCTTTGGGGACGGCTGTTTTAGTTAAGCTCGGTTATTCTATAGAGTTATAAAGGAGGCTCAGTCCTCGTTATAGTCGCCCTCATCCGCCGAAGCGAGCGGCGCGGAGTCCGCATTGGCGGCGAGGATAGCGCGCAGCTTGATGAGGATCTCATCGCAAAGCTCGGGATTGTCCTTAAGGAACTGACGCGCATTCTCGCGGCCCTGACCGAGGCGGTAATCGCCGTAGCTGAACCATGCGCCGGTCTTTTGAACGATCTTATGCTCAACGCCCATATCCAGAGCGGAGCCCTCGCGTGAAACGCCCTCGCCGTAGATAATGTCGAACTCCGCCTGACGGAACGGGGGAGCGACCTTGTTTTTAACGACCTTAACGCGGGTGCGGCTGCCGACTGCGGAGTTGCCCTGCTTTAGCGTGTCGATCCTGCGAACGTCCAACCGAACGCTTGCAAAGTACTTGAGCGCCTTGCCGCCCGTGGTGGTTTCGGGATTGCCGAACATAACGCCCACCTTTTCGCGGAGCTGATTGATGAAGATAACGCAGGTGTTGCTCTTGCCGATAACGCCCGCAAGCTTGCGGAGCGCCTGGCTCATAAGGCGCGCCTGAAGGCCGACGTGAGAATCGCCCATATCGCCCTCAAGCTCGCTCTTGGGAACGAGCGCCGCCACAGAGTCGATAACGATAACGTCCACAGCGCCGCTCCTTGTGAGCGAATCGGCGATATCGAGCGCCTGCTCGCCGCTGTCGGGCTGGGAGATATAGAGGTTGTCGAGATCGATGCCGAGATTCTTGGCGTAAACGGGATCGAGCGCATGCTCCGCATCGATGAAAACGCACATGCCGCCGAGCTTCTGCGCCTCGGAAACGATATGCAGCGCAAGGGTGGTTTTACCCGAAGCCTCGGGGCCGTAGATCTCGATAATTCTGCCGCGCGGAACGCCGCCAACGCCGAGCGCCGCATCCAGCTCGATGCAGCCGGTGGGGATAACGTCAACCTTTATTTTTGAGGCGGCATCGCCCATGAGCATGATGGCGCCCTTGCCGTACTGCTTTTCGATTTGGGCAAGCGCAACTTCCAGTGCCTTTTCCTTGGACATTGTTTTATTTCTCCTTTATGATCGGTTTACAGCCTGATTATAGCATATTATTCGCCGATTTGCATCATATTTGCAAGCATCCGTACAGCTTTTAGTACAGCCATGCGGCGGATCTCGGCGCGGGTGCCCGTTAGAATGTAACGATGCACCGATTCGCCCTCCGCGCCTGCGCAGGCAACGAATACAAGCCCGGGCACGTGCCTTGGGTCCATCGGATAGGGCGTGCCATCCGAACGGAAGAAGGGGCCGGCAAGGCCGCTCATTGAAACGGCGTAATCGGAGCCGCTCATCCTGCGCGCACCCTTCGCCATTTCCAAGGCAACCTCCGCATCGATCATGGTGTTTTTCTCGATAAGCTCGGCGGAAACGCCGAGATGCTCGATCTTGGCCTTCAGCGAATAAGTCACGAAGCCCTCAAGAAACCATTCGGAGCTGCCCGGTATGTCCACACAATAGGCACTCATGAGTCCGCCTGTCAGGCTCTCGGCGGCGGCGAAGGTCTTTCCGCGCTCCGTGAGTGCCTTTGCGATGGGGCGGAGCTCCGCGCGGATGAGGCTTTCAAGCTCTTCTGAAAGCACAGTGTCGTTAAAGCGTTCGTTTCCCATATTTTTTTCCTTTCCTATCGGGCAGAGCGAGGACGCCCGAGCCGATTATTTTTATGCTTCATCTATTCTTAAAAAGCTCCTTTGCGCCGAGCGTGTAGTCTATGCCCGACCAGATAGTGAGCAGCACAGCGGCAAGGACCGCAAAAAAGTCGATGGGAAGGTTGATCGCGCGGAGTATCTGCCCAAACAGCATCACGGTGAGCAGCGCGGCGAATTGCAGCGTGGTCTTCGCCTTGCCGATGGGCTTTGCGGCGATCACGATGCCCTTGGAGCCCGCAAGCTGGCGGATGCCGCTTACGAACATCTCTCGCGCGATAACGATTACGGTGAAGATCGGCATAAGGCCGTTTCCGATGCTCATAACGGGGAAGCGGCAAAGCATTATCATGGCGGCTGCGGTCAGAAGCTTATCCGCCGTGGGATCCATGAGCTTGCCGAAATCGGTGATGAGATTGCGCTTTCTTGCGATAACGCCGTCGAGCGTGTCGGTGATGTATGCAAGAAGGAAGATGATGCCCGCTATTATGAATTTAAGCTGTATCGGCTGAGAGTTTACGGTGCAAAGCACCCACTTCTCGGGCAGATAGAACGCGGCTATGAACAGCGGTATCATGAAGATGCGCAGCATCGTGAGCTTGTTTGGAAGATTCATATTGCACTCCGTTTTAGTGACTATTGAATAATGAATAATGAACAGTTCATGTGGAAATTCCTGTGGAATTTCTTTTGATTATTCATTTTTCACCGTTCGGTTCTACGGCTTGGATGAGCTCGCCCTCAAGGTCGTATTCCTTTGCGGCGGTTATCCTTGCGCGGACATAGTCCCCGGGCGCGGGCAGGTTCTCTATGCCTCTGCCGCGAAGCAGCAGCATCCCGTCCACGTCCGCAGCCTCGGCGTATGAACGCGCAAGGGCGGTGAAGCTGCCGTCGTTTTCAAGCGAAACGCTCTCTATAAGCGCCTCGACCTCGCTCCCCACGCGGCACCTGTTCAGCTCAAGGGAGATGCCCTGCTGCTGCGCCATAAGCTCGCCAAGCCGCCTCTCGGCAAGCTCGTGAGGCACCTGATCGGGCATGGAAGCGGCGGGGGTGCCGTCCTCGGCGGAATAGGTGAAAGCGCCAACGCGGTCGAAGGGATGCTCGCTTAAAAAGCGCATAAGCTCCTGGTGGTCGGCCTCCGTTTCGCCGGGGAAGCCCGTCATAACGGTGGTGCGCAGGATGAAATCGGGCGAAGAAGCTCTAATATAGTCCGTTATATCGCGGATATGCTCGCCGCTGCCGTGGCGGTTCATCGCGCGGAGCATTCTTTCGCTTATATGCTGAATCGGCATATCGATATAGGCGCAGAGCTTTTTTTCGGATGAGATCGTGTCCACAAGCGGACGGTCGATCGTGTTCGGATAGGCGTATAAAACCCTTATCCAATGAAGCTTTTCTATTTCGCAGAGCCTCAAAAGCAGCTCGCGCAGCATGGGCTTGCCGTAAAGCTCCGTGCCGTAGGCGCTGGTGTCCTGCGCGATAACGGTAAGCTCCGAAACGCCCGAAGATGCAAGCGCGTTCGCCTCATCAAGCAGCTTTTCCATCGGAACGCTGCGCCTGCCGCCGCGAATGAGAGGGATGGCGCAGTAGGTGCAGCGATTGTCGCATCCATCGGCGATGCGAAGATACGCGCGGAACGACGGCGTGGTCAGAAGCCTTGCGGAAGAGCCGCAGATTATTGCGCGGCTCGAAGCGAGCCTGTCCTTCTTCTCGCCGCCCATCAGCTCAAAGAGCTTTTCGGCGAGGGCGGGATAGTCCTTAACGCCCCAGAATAGATCCACCTCGGGAAGCTCCTCGCGAAGCTCCTTTGGATACCTCTGCGAGAGGCAGCCCGTTACAACGAGCAGCCTGCATGCGCCCGTTTTTTTATATTGCGCCATTTCAAGGATGGCATCCAAAGAATCCTGCTTCGCGCTTTCAATGAAGCCGCAGGTGTTCACGATTATGATTTCGGCCTCGTCCGCATTTGCGCCGACCGTGAAGCCGAGGCGCGAAAGCTCGCCGAGCATTATCTCGGTGTCAACGGCGTTTTTGCTGCAGCCGAGGGAGACCGCGCCGACCTTGGTGTACTTCATTTAAATCCTTTCGGAACAGAATAGAGGAAATTCCGCAGGAATTTCAACCACAACTATTCACTATTCATTATTCACTGTTCACTAATAGCCGAAGACAAAGCAGCTTAGAACTGACCGTCGTCGTCCTCATCGTAGCCGTCATCAACAGCAAGGCGCGATGATGCTATCTCGCCGCCGAAGATATCGTTATAGCCGGCGGCATCGAGCAAAACCTTTCTCGGCTTGGAGCCGTCCGCCTCGGAAACGTAGTGCTTCTGCTCCATGATGTCTATAAGCCTTGCGGCACGGGCATAGCCCACGCGCAGTCGGCGCTGGATCATGGAGATCGAAGCCGCGCCGCTCTCGATAACGAGGCGCACCGCATCGGGCAGAAGCTCGTCCTCCTGCTTGCCGTTGCCCTGGCCCGGCGTTGAGCCGCCGCCCATGCCGGTGATCTCGGCGAGCATGTCGGTTTGGAAAACGGGCTGCTGAGCGGTGGTCTTGGTGAAGAACTCGGCAACGGATTCCACCTCCTCATCGCCCACGAACGCGCCCTGCGCCCTCGTGGGCTTTGCCGCGCCGTTCGGATGGAAGAGCATATCGCCTCGGCCGAGAAGCTTGTCCGCGCCGTTTGAATCGAGAATAACGCGGGAGTCGGTGGCGTTTGAAACGGCAAACGCGATCCTCGAGGGGATGTTTGCCTTTATAAGACCCGTTATAACGTCCACGCTGGGGCGCTGGGTCGCAACTATAAGATGGATACCGCAGGCACGGCCGAGCTGCGCAATGCGGCAGATGGATTCTTCAACGTCCTTGCCCGCAACTATCATAAGGTCGGCAAGCTCGTCTATGATGATGACCAGGCGCGGCCAGCGCTCGGCTTCGTCCGTCTGAACGGCGTTGTAGCGG
>CADBGC010000100.1 GCA_902794055.1 uncultured Eubacteriales bacterium
TATAATAAGTTTTGTATTTTGAACAGCCGCGCTCCTGCGGCAGATTGGAGATATTTTATGAAGATTAAAAAGCTTATTGCTTCAGTATCCGCAGCTTTTGCAACAGCCTCATTCGCTGCTGTATGTGCAATGTCAGCCTTTGCAGAGGACGCTACACAGGCTAATTCCAGCACAAGCTCAGGCGGTTCGACCGGCAGCGCTATCCTTTCACTTGTACTGCCCCTCGTTATTATGTTCGCACTCCTCTACTTCATCGCTATCAAGCCCCAGAAAAAGCGTGACCGCGAAATGAAGGAAATGCAGGATTCGCTCCAGGTAGGCGACGAGATCGTTACCGGCGGCGGAAGTGACAAAAGCATGACCGCCCTGATCGCGGGCGATGCACAGTTCGCGCTGATGGGTCCCGAAACCGGTGTCTACGTCGTAAACGAGGGCAGCGCCTCACATCCCATGGTCATAGGCCAGCTCACCAAGCGCGACGGCTCCTACCTCGTGGGCAGGCAAGCCGACCCGGATTTTAACTGGGAGAAGCTGCGCGGCAAGTCCATTATCGGCGGAAGACCCGGCGGCATGCCCTATATGACCCTAAACTACGTTCTCAAAAAGCACGGGCTGACACCGGGAGTGGACGTTGATGTAATCAGTAATGTTCAGTTCAATCTGATGGGCGGCGCTTTTGAGGGCGGCACGGGCGACTATGTAACGCTGTTTGAGCCCACTGCAACCCTCTTTGAACGCAACGGAAGCGGACATATCGTTGCAAATGTTGGTCTTGAATCGGGCGAGGTGCCGTACACAACCTTTATGACGATGCCCGAAACACTAAAGAACGATCCCGAGCTTGTAACAAGCTTTCTGCGAGCTATCTACCGCGCTCAGGTCTTCTGTTGGTCGGCAAGTGATGCCGAAGTAGCAAAAGCTATGAAAGCCTCGTTCCCCGATGCGGATGAAGCCACGCTCGAGATAGTTGCAAAGAGCTACCGTGCCACGGACTCGTGGATGAAAACCCCGATTATGACCGAGGATGCTTTCACAAGGCTTCAGGATATCATGGAATCAAACGGCGAGCTCAAGGCGCGGGTCTCATTCAAGGAGCTTATCGATAATTCATTTGCCGAAAAGGTGGTCAGCGAATCGAATAAGAAAAAGTAAACAGATATTGCTGATTTATTTTTTTGAAGCGGGGCTTGCTCCGCTTTTTTGCTTGCAAATTCGGCTCGGATAGTTCATAATAGTATCGATAAATACAAAAACGAGACGGAGGATGCTATGATAAGCTTTGAATTCATGGATAAAACCGAGGCGGACAAGCTTCTGCCGCGCCTTTTCAGCCTGCTTTACGAAAATATGAACGAGATCGCGCCGAGCGGTCTGTCCGAAGCGGAGGAGCTTCCCGGCTGGCTCGAGGCAGTCGGCCCCGCGGTGCAGAAAGAACCGCGCCAAATCGTTCTCGTTAAGGACGGGGGAGAGCTGATCGGCTATTTTCAGTATTATATCAATGAAACCACCTTTATGATGGAAGAGATCCAGTTCAAGCGTGCCTATCACGGCAGCGGACTGTTCAACGCGCTCTATTCCTTCCTTTTTGAAACGATAAAGGCGTTCCCCGAAGGCGTTGAAGCGTATTCTCATAAGGATAATCTGAAATCGCAGGGAATTCTCGAGCATCTTGGGCTTGAGCGCATCGGCGAAAACAAAAACGGAAGCTGCTTCCATTATCGCGGCAATTGTAAAGAAATGTGGGAAAGGCTCGGCTTGAGGTAAAAATGCGCGTTCTTGATATAGATCTCGATTTTTTCCTCGCGGACTGCTGCGAGCTTGCGCCGATGGGGGAGCGACCGCCGCTTCTTGGGCATGAGCCCTGGAGCGAAGAGGCGGTGCGCCGATTTCTGGAGGAAAACTGCGGGCTGAACAGGGATGAGCCCATCCCCGGGCGAGCCTTTGAAACACACGACAGCGCACTCCTTTTCTGGGAGGAACTGATCGCGGCAGGGAAGCTAACTGTTCCTTTTGAAGTAACGCATATCGATGCGCACAGCGACCTCGGTATAGGAAAGCCCGGGCCGGGCTTTGTGTTGAACTCCGTTATAACGCTCGATCCGGTGAAGCGAATCGATGTTAAGCGCTATTATGAGATGAAGCAGCTCGATGAAGCAAACTATCTGCTTTTCGCGCTTGCGTTTCGCCGTATAAGCCGCCTTGAGAATGTCCGCAACCCAAAGTCAAGAGCGGATATCCCAGATTTTGCATATAAAAACGATCACGGCGAATACACGCATATAAAGCTCTCATCCTTCGCTTCAAGGCTCTTTGAAGCAAAAAACGGCGAGGAACCCGTGATAGCGTTCGCCGTTTATTCGGACTATACAGAGTTTAAAGCAAATGTAAAATTCGACTTTGTTTCCGTTGCAAGATCGCCCCGCTACGCGCCGAAGGAAGCGGATGCGCTGATGGCGGTGATAGGGGAGTACATTAAGCTTATATAAACGCGGCTTGGTCGATGGAAATAAAAGCTGCGAATAAATGTGACCCGGCATATCGAAAATGCGTTTATTAGGGTGAGAGAAAAAATCGAAAGGGGAAGGCCTTGGACGATTCTCGGATCGTAGATCTGTTTCTTAATAGGGACGAAAGCGCCGTTGAGCGCGTATCCGCAAAATACGGTGAAAGTCTGAGGCGGGTCGCCTCGGGCATTGTTGACGATGCCCAAATCGCCGAGGAATGCGAAAACGATGCCTATCTTGAAGCTTGGTCTTCAATTCCGCCGAACGAGCCGCGCGAGTATCTTTTCGCCTATCTCGGAAGGATGATCCGCAATATCGCGATAGACCGATGCAGAAGAATGGCGGCTCAAAAACGCAGCGCCGACGTTGTGGAGCTGACACAGGAGATGCACGAATGCCTGAGCGCCCCCACGAATACCGAGCATGAATTCGAGGCAAGGGAGCTATCGAGAGCGATAAACGCCTTTCTCTCAACTCAAAAGCCTCAGCAGCGCACTATCTTTATTAAAAGATACTGGTTTTTTGAAGGCGTTTCGCAAATCGCGCTTGATCTCGGCTGCTCCGAAAGCAAGGTCAAAACCACGCTTATGCGGCTGCGCGAAAAGCTGAAGGTAAAGCTTATGGAAGAAGGTTGGCAAGTATGAACGAATTCGATATCCTGAAAGCGGTCGGCGACGTCGATGCCGCGTATATAGACGAGGCGCTCGCGGCAAGACCCGTCAAAAAACGCGCAAGATCGTTTTTTATAGCTGCTGCAGCCTGCGCAGCGGCTTTTATCGGTTATTTGGTTTTAAAAAACAAGCTCTTTGATAGAGCCGATGGACGGGAAGCGTGGAGTGATCCTCATACTGCAAACAGTACCGGCGTCCCGTCATACATCTACAACAATGCTGGTCAATGCGATTCTCATATTGAGATAATGCCATTTTTTTGCTTGAACGGAAACAAATACTATACTGCTTCGCAACCTCTGTTGGGTGGAAGCGAATTAGTAGGCGATTTCGTTGCACATATCGAACCTGCATTGCTTGAAGAAGATGAAAACAACATATATACGGACTATATCGAAGCCGCTGGAACGGTACGCGGAGATGCGTATATGATAAAGGGATATGCGGCGAATACGGCGCTTTGCTTGTATCAGGAAGGCATTGACGAGCCGCAGATCTTCATTAGCGCAAATGACAGCAGCCGCGATCTCGGCATAATGCTTCGCGATTGCCTCAATATTCGCGATAATCTTGTGCGGATCGAAGGAGAGTCAGCCGCTTCAAGCTTCAATTACGGGCACGATATACATAAGCTCACGGATCTACGCCAGGCTGATGGCTCGCCGACAGCAGAGCCTGAAAATTTTATCATGGCGCTTGAAAATGCGATAGATGTCGGCAAAACCTTGGATTTCATGAATGAAGAGGACAGAGATAAGTATTCCAAGCTGACCGCCGATCGCTGCCTGCTTGCGAATTTAAGTTTCGTGCTTGCTGGAGGAATGAACTTCGATTTTTCCGTATATGAAGGCGGTTATATCGTGCTTCGCGACAGGCTGTTCAGCGAAAA
This sequence comes from uncultured Eubacteriales bacterium, assembly GCA_902794055.1. Classification (GTDB taxonomy): domain Bacteria; phylum Bacillota; class Clostridia; order Christensenellales; family CAG-138; genus PeH17. Next base: position 4,065 of record CADBGC010000100.1, read on the forward strand.
CTTCGTTCTTTCGGATGAAGAGAGCATTCTGCCGCTGTTGAAACTCGTTTTCGGAGCTGAGCCGAATGAACAGAATTATTGGGCGCTTGAAACGCCTGTTCAGGCGCTTGAGAGGATCAGGCGTAATGACCGGTTTGGAAGCATCGTTCCAAGAAAGATACCGGAAAAACTCATCATAGACAGTGCCTATGCTGAAAACAGAGAGGACTATATTCATTATATCGACCTTGAATTTGAAGGCACGGACAAAGGAGCACATCTAAGATTCTATATCGCAGATGTGGAGGACACATATATCTATACGCAAGGCGGCTCGGATACGGAGGGAACGGAGAACAAAGTGAAAAAAGCGGAAAGTGCGTTCAATGTCTATACTGCTTGTGAACTGTACGAAAAGGAGGACTTCACACTTGGTCTGCTTGAAAAGCTCATTGAGGAATCCCTATACACTGCCGGATTTTATTTTGCGCTTCGCTGCGATGGTGCGGTTATCTTCCTGCGCGGGTCGTCGAGCTTATGCGCCGAGGATATCATGACGCTTCTTGAGCCTGCGCTTCGGCAATGATCCCCGCAGCCGTTTATGAACTAAGCATATCGACTGTTCTGACGATCAAAGGGTTATGCTTTAATCCACTCCCCGCAGCCTTGCTTCGGGGATATTCTTTTGAACTATACGCAGATATTCGAGCATCGTTTCATCGTCGGCGGGGGAGTGCCCGTCCTCGATGAGTGCGCCCGAATCCACGAATTTTTGCAGGAAATAGTGCGGTTCATTTGCAAGCCATTCGCCGATAAGCTCGAAATCGCGCGTGGTATGCATATCTCCAACGACCGTGGTGCGGAACTCATGCTCGATGCTCGAATTCTTGATAAGCTCAACGCTCTCGAGAATAGGCGAAACATCGAAGCACTTTATCCCAACGAGCTTGCCGTAGTTCTCAGGCGCGGCCTTTATGTCCATCGCGATATAGTCAATGAGCTTGTTTTCAACTATCGGGCGCAGCTTTTCAAAAAGAAATCCGTTCGTATCGAGCTTAACAAGGAAGCCCATCTTGCGCACCTTGCCGATGAACTCAACAAGATCGCTCTGCAAAAGCGGCTCGCCGCCCGAAACGCAAACGCCGTCGATCATGCCGCGCCGCTTTTCAAGCAGGGAAAAGACCTCGCTTTCGTCTATGGTCGGGTTCAGCCTCGGCGAGATAACGAGGTCGGAATTCTGGCAGAACGGGCAGCGAAAATTGCAGCCGCCGGTGAACACCGTGCAGGCGACCTTGCCCGGGTAGTCGAGAAGAGTCAGCTTTTGAAGACCCTTTATATCCATAAGATCAACTCCTGTCATCATTAAAAGGAATATCCATCAGTCTGATTATAGCCCAAATCGAGCTGCATTTCCACATTCTTAAAAATATATTATCTGTCAAGCCGTCTATCTATTGACAGTTTGCGCCAAAAGAGTTATCATGTATTAGCACTCGGAGAGAGTGAGTGCTAACAGCAAGCGAAGCGGTTTCGGTACTTCGGAATAAACCGTACTGAAAACCCGCCGAAATGCAAACAATACTGCGGTGAAAGGAGGATAAACCATGACACAGCTTCTTGACGTTCGCAAGATGAATATTCTTCGTGCGATAGTTGACGACTATATCCTCACCGCCGCGCCCGTCGGCTCAAGAACGCTCTCAAAGAGGGAGGATATCGAGCTTTCGCCCGCAACCATCCGCAACGAGATGAGCGATCTTACCGAGCTCGGCTTTCTTGAGCAGCCGCACACCAGCGCGGGCAGGATCCCGAGCGAAAAAGCATACAGGCTCTACGTCAGCAATATCATGGACAGAGCCCGCCTGACGGACGATGAAGCCGAATATATTCGCGCACATCTTGAAAGAAGGGTCAGCGAGGTCGGCGACGTTATAAAGGAAACCGCGCGAATGCTCTCCGGCATCACCAAATACACCTCGATAGTGCAGATGCCGCACCTTAAAAACGCAAGACTCAAGCATATAAGCCTCATCCCCGTAACCACGGGAAGCGCTCTTGCGGTCGTTGTAACTAACTCCGGCGCAACGAACAGCACCATGCTGAGCGTTCCTTCGGGCATCACCTCGGATCATCTTGAGAAGATAAGCGCCCTTATGAACGAGCGGCTCGCGGGCTACAAGCTTGTGGACGTTCAAAAGACCCTGCTTCCTCTGCTTCGCGAGGAGGTGGGTGAGCAGGCGGACTCCGTTGCCGCGATGCTTACAAGTCTTTCGGACGATATCGACAGGCAGGATTACGAGGTCGTCGGCGCAGCGAATATGCTCGATTACCCCGAATATTCGGACGTATCCAAGGCGCGTTCCTTCCTTACGGAGCTCGAGCGAGGCGAGATATTCAAAGAGGTTCTCTCTGACGGCAGCGGAGTTGAATTGACCGTTCGCATCGGCACCGAGAACGATAATCCCGAGCTCAAGGACTGTTCCGTTATCACGATCTGCTACCGCGTTGGCGGCGAACAGGTCGGCTCGATGGCTGTCATAGGACCCACTCGAATGGACTATGAAAAGGTCGTGGCGGTGCTCAAATGTATGAGTGAGAGCCTTTCGAGCGTTTTAAGCGGAATGCTGCTCTCTTCGCCGGATGGTGGCAGAAACGAATGATTTAAACAAAAAAATACCCGAATATCATAGAATTCGGAGGAGGTAATACCCATGGCAAAGGATAAGGAAAAGAAGAACGCAAAAGCGGCGCAGACCGCCGAGCAGACCCCTACCGAAGAGGTCAAGACCGAACAGGCTCAGCCTGAAGCCGAGGCTGCTGAGGTGGTGGAGGATTGCGTAACCTTCACTAAAGAGGAATTCGAGCAGGCGAAGGCGGAGATAGAGAAGCTTCGCGAGCAGACGGAAAAATCCAAAAAGGCCGCCGATGAAGCGATCTTGGATGCGCAGAGGCTCCAAGCGGAGTTTGCGAACTTCAGAAAGCGCAATGCCTCTATCCGTGCCGACAGCATCGATGACGGCATTCGCGACACTATCAAAAACCTGCTGCCCGTGCTCGATAATTTCGAGCGAGCCTTCATGAATGCGGAGGACACACCCTTTGCTAAGGGCATGGAGCAGATCCAAAAGCAGCTCGTTGCCGCGCTTGAAAAATGCGGCATGGAGGAGGTCGAGGCCGAGGGGCAGTTCGATCCCAATCTCCACGAGGTCGTGATGCAGGACACCGAGTCCGATGTTGAAAGCGGTATCATCACCGCCGTTCTCCAGAAGGGCTATCGCGTAAAGGGCAGAGTGATCCGCCACACGATGGTCAAGGTAAAAGCGTAAAAACCGTCCCGATAGTGTTAAAATATGCCCGAATGGGCAAAACAAAACTAAGTTAAATAATCTCATTTAGGAGGAAACTATTATGGCTAAAATCATTGGTATCGATCTTGGAACCACCAATTCCTGCGTT
>CADBGC010000101.1 GCA_902794055.1 uncultured Eubacteriales bacterium
TGAGCCATATTACGATTAGGAGTAGAATTATCGAGGGAACGCTAAGAAAGAAATAACGAATAAAGAAGTCCGTTATCAATCCTAAGATGAGCGGAGCGGTGGGATACTTTGTTGCCATAATTTCACCTCCAAAGCATCAGTTTGATTTTATTATAGCACTTTGTATTGCAAATTACAATACAACTATGCGAATAACGGCATTCGTGAAGTTTGATACGGCGGAAATACCCGGCATCGATCGGAAGCCGATGCCGCAATTTATCGATTGATTATTTCCTCAAATACATTGTGTATCTCCAGCAGTTGGGCGATTGACTTCCTCAAGCGGACATAGTAGAATAATGCATGAATAGAAAAAACGGAGGATGCGAAGAATCATGAGAGCGAAAAAAGCTACAGCGCATATCATTGCGGTTCTCCCGCTGCTCCTTCTCGCAGCAGGCTTTATACTGGAAATCATTTTCCATGTATGTGCTAAAAATGATCCGGTTTACTGGCGGGAGAATTTCATTTCGCTGATCTCGGCAGCACTGCTTATTTTATATTTGTTTTACATGTTGCCCTGCGTAATCGTCGCAAGGGTGCTGAACAGGTCGGTGGAAAGCGGATTCGTGAATGTTGCAACATGGATCGATATCTTTGCCGTGGTCGCACCGATACTCTACTATCTTGTTCATGCAATAGCAACAAGATGAAAGCCGTTGATCTGTCATGGAGTTTTCAAATATATAAAAGACCGGGAGCGTTTCGCTCTCGGCCTTATTTTCACATAACTTTTGGCTTATTTTCCGAAATACCTCTTAAGCAGGCCTTCGAAAGCCTTGCCGTGGCGGGTTTGCCCGAATCAATGAACACTCGAGCAAGGCGCGATCGACAATTTTATAATAATTGTGATATGGGTATTGCAATGCTGAACGGTATATGGTATTATGAAAGAGCTACACAAACTGAATAGGGAAGCTATGCTTATTTGGGTGCGTTTCTGCCTTTGGCAAAAACGCAGTCTCCTATTAGGCATCCATCTTGCATGGTTTCCCTGAAAAAGTTTGTGTAGCAACAAGCGGAGCAACGCGTTTTTCGGTGTGTGGTTCCGTTTGGGGCTACACACTTTTTATTTTAAGGAGGAAAACTATGCCAGCAAACTATGCCCTTAACCCAAAGACTGGCAAGATCCATATTGTTGGATATTGCCATTTGACAAAACCCTACCCTCGAGAATGGATCGAGTGTGAAACTGAAGAACAAGCGAAATTGCACTTCGGTGCACAATCGGCCGGCATCTGCAGGAACTGCTTGAAAGAGCGAGAAAAAAGACTATCAAAGGAGAAAAAACAAAAATGAAGAAGATTATTGCAATTCTGCTTGCAGCTATAATGCTGCTGTCCTTTGTTGCCTGTTCGGGCAATGGCGGAGGACAGACCGCTCAAACAACGCTGGAGCCGACAGAAGCGCCGACGGCGGTACCGACTGAGGAGCCTAAGCCGACAAAGGAACAGCTCCTCAGCGAGGCAGTTGAGCTTGCTTCTACGTCGTATGATTATGATCGTAAAGAAAATCCCGTAAGGGCAAAAGCCGAATATGAAGGAAAAGCATATACAATAGTCGGATATGTTAAATCTTTTGGTAACGACCATGTTGTAATATGCGTCACACTCCCCAGAGGAGGAATCAGTCATTTTGTAGACTTTAGGGTATTTTTGCCTCAGGAAGAAATAATGCTTCTTAAAAAGGATCAGATGATTGAAGTTGTAGGCATTTTGGAATCTAGTTACGTTACTCAACAAGGTCCCTATGGTGCAACATATGAAACAGAAGAATTAGAGCTTAGAGATGCTTTTCTTGTAAAAGATGTGCTTTAATTTGAAGTGGTTTTCGATAAAATGGGGAACTCCTTTGGATCTGACGGACGTTGGTATTCAATCGCTCATCTCGCAGACAGCCCCCTCGCCACTATATCCATACGTTGGAAAAAGCTGAGAGGGATAAGTATAAGCCCGGAGATCGCGTGAAGGTTACGGGAATAGTGTATGAAAAACATATGATGCGCAACGTCACAATTACGAGATAAGCAGATTTTATATTTTAATGAGGGGAAGCGCTGCGGCGCTTCCCCTGCTTGTATCACGAACCCCGCCACTATGGCGGGGTTCGTGATACAATAAACGGCACCGACCCGAAAGCCGATGCCGCAATTCACCTATTGATTATTTTCCGAAATACCTCTTAAGCAGACCTTCGAAAGCCTTGCCGTGGCGAGCCTCATCGCGAGCCATCTCATGAACGGTGTCATGGATAGCGTCGAGGTTCAGCGCCTTTGCGCGCTTTGCAAGGTCGGTCTTGCCTGCGGTCGCGCCGTTCTCGGCCTCAACGCGCATCTCAAGGTTCTTCTTGGTGCTGGGGGTAACTACCTCGCCGAGGAGCTCCGCGAACTTCGCCGCATGCTCGGCCTCTTCAAAGGCCGCCTTCTCCCAGTAAAGGCCGATCTCGGGATAGCCTTCACGGTGCGCAACGCGCGCCATCGCAAGATACATACCAACCTCGGTACATTCGCCCTGGAAGTTCATGCGAAGATCGTTGATGATATCCTCGGGTGCGCCCTCGGCAACGCCGACAACGTGCTCAGCCGCCCAGCTCATCTCGCCGGACTGCTCGGTGAACTTGGAAGCGGGAGCCTTGCACTGGGGGCAGAACTCGGGAGCGGAATTGCCTTCATGGACGTAGCCGCATACGGAACATACAAACTTTTTCATTTTCTTAAAACCTCCGATTAATAATATTAGCTTGGCGGGAACACAAGATGTTGTGTTCGCCTTGCTTGGTTTCATGTATATTTTAGCATAAAGGGAGGAAAAGTCAATAACCGTTTTTGGCATAATATCCTAAAATGCGGCTATTTTAGTGACTATATCACATAAATAAAAAACGGGAGCGAGTTTTTAAACTGCACTCCCGTTTGATGAAACGGTTACGGTTTATTCGGGCTTATCTCTTTGCAAGCACCATATCCCATGCGGTGTTGTAGAGCTTGATGTCCTCGCCAAGATCCTTGTAGATCTCGCAGTTCGCAACGTCCTCAGCGGGGATGTTGAACGCGGAGCACTCGGAAAGGAATTCACCAAGAAGCGCGGGAACCTCGGTGTTCGGGGTGGAGTAGAAGATGTATTCGGTGTTCTGTGCGGCAACTTCGGGATCGAGCAGGAAGTTGATGAACTGCTCCGCAAGCTCGTTCTTCTTGCTGTTCACGGGGATCACGAAGTTGTCAAAGTAGATGTTGCTGCCCTCTTTGGGAACGTAGAACTCAAGGTCGGTATTGCCTTCCTCGGGATCCATCATCCAAACGGCATCGCCGGAGTAAACAAGCGCGATCGCCGCGCCGCCGCCGATCATGATCTCCTTAACCTCGTCGGTCACCCATGCCTGATAGAGTGAAGGATCGGCTATAAGGTCGTTTGCGGCCTCGTTGATCTCGGCTTCGTTGACGGTGTTGAGGCTGTAACCCTTGCGGGAGAGCGCGGCAGCCATAGCGTCGCGGATGCTGTCGTACATAAGGATCTCGCCCTTGTACTTCTCGTTCCAGAGAAGATCCCAGGAGCCGAGGTCGGCCTCGTCGACCATGGTGGTGTTGTAAAGAACGCCAAGCACGCCCCAGGTGTAGGGAACGGAGTGTTTGTTGCCGGGATCGAAGCCGTTGGTGATGTCGATGTATTTCTTATCGATGTTCTTGATATTGGGGATGTTGTCATAGTTGATCTCGGCAAGCTTGCCGCCCTTGATGAGTCGCTGAACGGCGTAGTCGGAGGGGATGCAGAGATCGTAGGGGCAATCGTCCGCCTCTAGGAGCTGAAGCATCTCTTCGTTGCTGGTTACGGGCTTTTCGTTGACGGTGATGCCGGTGCGCTTTTTGAACTCGGTTTTGAGTTCGGGATCGAGATATTCACCCCAGTTGAGCAGATTGATCGTCTTGGACGAATCGCAGGCGGTGAGAGCGGGGATGAAGGCAGCAAGAGCCATGAGCATGGCGGCTGCGAGGATGAGTGAAACGAATTTTTTCATTGGATGGTCTCCTTGATTTTTAATATTATTGAGTAAACGATGCTATGTCAAGCGAGCGGCTTATGCTTTTCGCATTACTTTTTTCTTCTGCTCGGCAGCTTCCTTCTCCTGGCGGATGCTTCTGATGTTAACGATCAGAAGCAGTATGCCGACCACAAGGAACATAAGCGCGGACAGCGCGCAGAATTCGGTGCCAACGCCGCCCTTCGCGGTTTTGGAAAACAGAAGCATCGAAAGGTTCGTTTTCGTTCCGCCAACGAAGTAGCTGATGGTGAAGTCGTCAAGGCTGAGCGTGAAGGCGAGTATCAAGCCGGAAACGATGCCTGGCATAATGTCCGGTATAACGACCTTTGTCAGCGCCTGAATGGGCGTGCAGCCAAGATCCATCGCCGCCTCATAGAGCGTATCGCTGCTCTGCCTGAGCTTGGGCATAACGGAGAAGATCACGTACGGAATGTTGAAAGTAACGTGCGCGATGATCAGCCTAAGAAGTCCGAGCTGCGGCCTGAGACCGATGAATGCAAACAGCAGCATCATCGAAACGCCGGTAACAAGATCGGGATTGACCATGGGAAGCTGAGTGATGGACTCAACGATCGAGCGGGGGCGCTTTTTCATCGAGTGAAGACCGATAGCAGTCACGGTGCCGATCAGCGTTGCCAAAAGGCTTGAAACTACCGCCACAACAAGCGTTGTTATGAGCGGATCGGCAATTCCGACCTCGGCCGAAAACAGCTTGCGGTAAGCGCCGAATGAGAAGCCCTGCCAGCGCATTGCGCTCCTTGACTCGGTGAACGACATGAAGATCATAATGGCGATGGGAAGGTACATGAACAGAACGACTATCCCAAGATATGCGCCTTTGATAAAGTTCAGAAACTTTTTCACCAGAGCGTACCTCCCGTGCTGCTGTTTTCCTTATCGACCTTGTTCATTATCGCCATGGAGATAAGAACGAGTATGATAAGAAGAATTGAGAGCGTGGAGCCGATCGCGGGGTCGTTCTGCTCCATTATCTTGCGCTCGATCACCTCGCCGATCATCTTCACCTTGCCGCCGCCGAGCATCCTCGAAACCGCGAAGGTTGACATGGCCGGAACGAACACCATCGTGATGCCCGAGATGATTCCGGGGACGGAGAGGGGGAGGATCACCTTGGTGAAGGTTTGAACGCCGGTCGCACCCAGATCGCGCGCCGCCTCAACGTGGGACTTATCCATCTTCATGAGCGTGGTGTAAAGCGGAAGGATCATGAAGGGAAGGAAGTCGTAGATAGTTGCGATAAGAACTGCGGCGGGCGTGTAGAGTATCTGTGAGGGCTGACCTGTAAGAAACTCTGTGATGCTTGCAAAAACGCCGCCCTTATCGAGAACTATCTTCCATGCGAAGGTGCGAAGAAGCATGTTCATCCACATCGGCATTATAAATAGAAGCGATACAAGCGCCGCCGTGCGCTTTTTCATGGTTGAGAGTATGTACGCAACGGGATAGCCGAGGATGAGGCAAACAGCTGTGGTAACCAGCGCGATCCAGATCGAGGTCCAGAGCGCGGGAAGGTAGTTTGAGGTAGTGAACACCTGCTTGACGTAATCAAGCGTGAAGCTGCCGTTCCTGAAGGTGGCGTAGTAGAGCACGAAGAGCATCGGCGCCACGATGAAGATCGGCATCCATACGAATATGTACGGATAGGATAATCGAACGCGCTTCAATCCTCGATCACCGCCTCTTTATCAGCTTCAAAAGCGCTCGTCACGCTCTCGGTGGTGGGGATGCCGCACTCGGCATCGCGCCACATTATCTGGATCGCATCGGGCAGAACCTCGATGCCGACCTTTTCACCGACGGGAACGAAGTCGGTGGACTGAACGCGCCAGTTCTTGCCGCTGCAATCAACGCTGAACTCGTAGTGAACACCCATGAAGATAACGTTTGTAACAACGCCGTGCAGAGCGGTTTTGCCGATCGGCACAAAGTCCACGTCCTCGGGTCGAATAACAACGTCCACAGGGGTGTTCTCACCGAAGCCATCATCCACACATTCGTAGTCGATGCCGTGGATGTTTACGAGGCGATCGCGCACCATCGTGCCCTCGAAGATGTTGCTCTCGCCGATGAAGCTTGCAACGAAGCGGTTCTTGGGCTCGTTGTAGATATCTATCGGGGTGCCGATCTGCTGGATAACGCCCTTGTTCATAACCACGATCGTGTCGCTCATGGTGAGAGCTTCCTCCTGATCGTGCGTAACGTAGATGAAGGTGATGCCGAGCTTCTTCTGCATCTTCTTGAGCTCTATCTGCATGCCCTTCCTCAGTTTAAGGTCGAGCGCGCCGAGGGGCTCGTCCAGAAGCAGGACTTCGGGCTCGTTGCAGAGTGCGCGGGCGATGGCAACGCGCTGCTGCTGACCGCCCGAGAGCTGTTCGATCCAGCGATCTTCATAGCCCGAAAGGTTCACGAGCTCGAGCATCTCGGTAACCTTCTGCTTGGTCTTCGCCTTGGGCATCTTTTTAAGATCGGGGCCGAATGCGATATTGTCGAATACGTTCAGATGCGGGAAGAGTGCGTATTTCTGGAAAACCGTATTGACCCTGCGCTTATACGGCGGGATGGACGTGAGATCCTTGCCGTCCATAAGTATCTCACCCGAGGTGGGCATGATGAAGCCCGCGATGAGGCGCAGGAGGGTCGTTTTGCCGCAGCCTGAGGGGCCGAGCAGGGTAAGAAACTCTCCGTCGCGGATGTAGAGGTCGATATCCTTGAGCGCGAGATCGCCGTCATACTCCTTTGAAACGTTCTTTAGCTCGATAAGTCGTTTGTTTTCCATTTCCTGTACCTCTGTTTAACTGTTCGTTATATTAAGAAATATTTCTTCAAATCAGAATGACGGGGGAGTGGCGACCCATATAAGCATCGCCTCCCGCTTCGCGGGGTTCATAATATAATGAAGCTCCGTCGGTTTAAAGCAGAAGCTGTCGCCCTTTTTGAGCTTGAGCTTCCTGTCGCCAAGAACGAGCCCGTCCCGCTCAATCCGCGCAAGCTCAAGCCGACGCTGTCGCCCCCGCACCCGAAGTCGAGGCGGAGCAAACCGATTCCGGTGCTTCGTCCGATCGTGTTTCGGAGCTCATCGCCCAGCTAAGCGCCACGTCAAGTCAAAACGTCACGCTCCGCGAAGAGCCGGTTGTAACCGCCGAACCCGAAATCGCATCCGAACCTGCTCCGTCAACCGATCCCGTTCTAGAATCCCTGCCTAACTTCGAAGCCAAGGCGAATTCGGAAGAGAAGATGCTCACCGAGATGACGCTCGATGAAGTACTCTCCCCTGTCGCCGGCGAGCAGCCTCAAATAGCCGATCAGGTCCCAGCAGATGTCAATGGTCAGCCCGTTCCCGATGCCGGCCTTGGTGCCGACCTTGAATCGAA
>CADBGC010000102.1 GCA_902794055.1 uncultured Eubacteriales bacterium
GAAGGAAATCCTTATAGCTGAGTGCAATGCAATGGGGGACCCTTTATGGAAACAATCGAGTATAAGAAGCCGGATATTAGCCTCTATAATGTAGAATTCAAAGCCGCTTTGTTGTCCGCCGAGTTTCAAGGCAATAAATCGCCTTGCACTTTTTTAGTTGGTAAAGACAAGGAGGGCAACACTCATACAGCCGACCTCAAAGAATTAAACAATTTGTTAATAATTGGCAGCTTGGGCACAGGAAAAACCAGTTTTATAGATTCGTACTTAATGTCCATGATAAATAAAGCATCGTCGAATGAGCTCAAGCTTATTATCATAAGCGCAAAACCAAACGAGCTGAACTGTTATAATTCGCTTCCGCATTTGCTATGTCCCGTAATAACCGATCGACGGAATGCAAGAAGAGCAGTGCGCTGGCTACATCGTGAGACTACAGCAAGAACGAAGAAACTGACCGAGGCCGGCGCGCGCAGTTTTGATGGTTATAATAGGCGACAGGAAAAACCCGAAGACAAACTGCCAAGGATCATACTTCTTGTGGATGGAATCGACATTCTTTATTTAGCTGCCGACGGGCAGGATGATTATTTTTATGAATTGCTTATGGCGGGTAATAATACAGGCATTCATGTTGTTGCTACGGTAACACATCTTGCCTATATTACTTTTTCATCAATGTGTCAAAGCTGTATGCCTAATAGGATCAGTTTCAGAACTGTAACAAGCAGGCAGTCATTAGCAGGTGTAGGCATTCACGGAGCAGAAAAGCTGGGTGGTCTTGGACGAATTTTGTTTTCAACGGTTTCTATGGAAAAGCCGATTGAGCTTCAATCATTATATTTGGAGCCAGATGAAGTTGAAAGCGTATTGGACAGCTTTGAAAGCCGTTGCTATGATACAGATGTGTATGACAAGCTATTTGACGAATATGTATCACAGTATAATCACAATGGCAAGCAAGAGGACGAGCTTCTGCCGGATGCGGTGCGCCTCGTTATCGAGAGCGGCGCGGCAAGTCTCTCCATGGTTCAGCGCCGTTTGCGTGTGGGATATGCACGCGCAGCACGGCTTATAGACATTATGGAGCAAAAGGGCTATGTTTCCGAAGCGGACGGATCCAAGCCGAGAAAGGTGCTGCTCGATGCCGCAGGCTATAACGACATCTTTGGCGGCGAGATAGCGTCATCACGCATCGCTGTTGATGATGGTTATTATGACGATGACGAAAACAACTGTGCAGACTATGAAAACGATGATTATGATGATGTGGATGATGAGGAAGAATATGAAGATGCAGATAATTGTATTGATGCTGTGAACAATGAACCCGAAGGTACAAATGGTCGTTCATTTTTCAAACGGTTGATGCTTCGTCTGAGCCATCAGCACCGCCAAAGCAAATAGGAATTAGTTTGTTGCTTTCGGTTCTTCTTTTGTTCAAACTATGTCAAGGACTATCGCGGCACCTGCCAATCAAGGCACTATATCCGCGAAGATGCGCTTTACGAGGTAGTAAGGCTCGAACTCAGAAGGCTGTCGGCTTTCCTCAATGCGGACGAACAATCCTTCGCAGAACTTCTTGCCAAGAAAACGCAGAAGGAAGCCAAAGCGGAGCAGGCGGTATTTTCGGAAGAACTCCGCAAAGCGCAGCAGCGGCAGGAGACGGTCGGCAATCTTTATGAGAAACTCTATGAGGACAACGCCATAGGAAAGGTAACGGACGAATGGTTCGATCATATGTCCATGAAATACCAAACCGAAAGGCTTGAACTCAAGGAGCGCATCGCAAGCCTTGAAGCCAAACTCAAGAAGCTGCAAACCGCCGAGAAGAACAATGATTTCTTTATAAAAGCCGTTCGCCGCTTTATGGATATGGACACGCTTACAGCTCCGCTGCTCAAAGAACTGATCAGCAGAATCGATGTCTCGGAAGTTCAAGGCAAAGGAAAGAACCGCATCCAGCACATAGCCATCAATTACCGCTTTGTGGGCTATCTTGAGATGGAGCAGGATTATTTCGAGAAGAACGTCAAACAGGACACCCGCCAAGGTGTTGCGGTGGAGTATGTGCCGCTGGCGGCGAGTAAATGAGAACAATAAGCTATTAACACCATATTCGTATCGAAAATGAGCAAAACAAAAGCGAGCATCGATCAAATCCGTTATCAATGCTCGCTATGGTGCGGATGTTATGACCTTGAGATAAAAAAGCTATTATTCAATTAGGTTTTTTCAACCGCGATGTGCAACATGTGTGCAACGGAAGCGAACTTAACCAAACTCAAGATAATTGTGCAGATTATAAACATGAATTCGGTTTAATCGTATTGGTAAATGGCAAACACAGGATAAGCCTCCTGAAGAAGCGGGAGACCTCGCCCAAACACGAGCGGAATCTCCTGTTTAAGGTCATTATCCTGCGGTTTCCAAAAGGCGTATGTTTCCTTTTCCTATCCCCATCTGTGCGAGATACTCATCCGCCATCGCTATATTCTCGCGTTGGAAGCTCTCAAATGCATCGCAGTAGGTGTTCAAGGTGATACTTATATCAGAATGCCCCAAGAGGTGCTGAAGGACCTTCGCCTGCATACCAGCTTCGATGCACCTTGTAGCAAAGGTATGGCGGAGCGAATGGAGAGAAACCTTGCCCTTTACCTTTTTATCAATGATATCGTACTTCTCGATAACACGCTGAAACTGCATATTTACCTGCGAAGTGCTTATGAGTTTACCTTTGCGAACAAACAGGTACTCGCTGTCTTCGGCGCACTCAAGTATCTCCTTCACGAGAGGCATTGCCGTTTCCGAAATGCTGATGATGCGGGCGCCGTTTTCGGTCTTCGTGCTCTGCGAAATAAAAGCAGCGCCTTTAAGATCACGGGCGATCGTCCTGCTGATGCTGATCGTTTTCGTTTTAAGGTTTATGTCGTCGAGCGTAAGCGCGTTAATCTCGCCCATTCTCATGCCGGTCAGCATGGAAAGCAGCATTTGGTGAGAGTAGTTTATATCCTCGGAAGTTAGCACCTCATACAGCTTTATCTGCTCGTCCTTGGTCAAGGCCCGTACCTTTTCACGGTGCTGTACCGACTTCGGCTTCCGGATATCCTCCAGTTGATTGACGGTTATGATTTTTCTTTTAACTGCCTCGCGCATGGTTCTTTGTATCATTATATAGATCTTATCGATCACGCTCTGTGCCGCCCGCGTTTCGGTAAGCAGATATTCTTTAACACCGGTATAATTGAGCTTTTGGATCGGAGTAGCTCTCATATATGGGTCTGACTCGATGCGCTTGAGCGTTTCAATATGGCGGTAATAGGTACTTTCACGGATATAGTTCATATTCAGATCGTCCTTCAGCATCTGCCTCGCCATTTCGGGCAGAGTTATCTTATTCGGTGCGATATAGGTTCCTGTGATCATACTGTTTTTGATAAGCGTCAGTTTTTCATTGACCTCTTTGATCGTCTTACCGACCACGCTTCGACGAATGGGCTTACCGTCTTCGCCTGTTCCTACAACGATCTGTCCTCTATATCCGTTCTCGTACTTGTATACGCTGCCCTCGCCGTTGCCCCTCTTTTTCTTTGTTTTATTGCTCATAACAAATTCTCCTTTCGAAAAAACGGGATACGGGCATTCTAAACGAGCCCCCGTGTCCCGTTCAAATGTGCGGCGTCAGACACGCCGCTCGGAAGCCCATTTGATGAACTCCGACTTCATAACTTTAAGGTTCTTGCCGCACATAATGAGAGGAAAATCCCTGCGGCGCATGATCTGACGGGCGATTGGAACGGAGCAGCCCATAAGCTCTGCAACTTCCTTTGTGCCGATAAAGCGCATACCGTCGTCAAGCTCGATATTCTTTTCGGTATCCTTCATATTACCTCACCTCCCTTTGATGCATCAGATAGCGGCAATAGTGATCGACGGCTTTTATCACAAATTCCAGCCGTTCTCTATCCGTATAGCTGTCGGGTATCTTATCCTTGAGCGCAGAGAAAGGAATCCGAACAGCCTCCCTCTGATTGGCTTTTTCCTCCGCCATAATAGAGGCGATCAGCTCAGCAGTAAGCTTGCCTTCGCCGCTCAAGCGCTTCATGCGAACGGCCTGCGAGAGTGAAGGCGTTGCTTCGGTGACTGCGATCTCAAATGCAAGGATATCCTGTTCCTCGTCCGAAAGATATGAAAGTTCCACTGCGGGAGTGAACGCAATGCGTCCTTCGTCCACAAGGCGGAGTAGGGTGGGGTTGAGATGGGTAAGGCGGATGTAGCGCTTTATTGTATCTTTGCTTACACCTTCAGCATCTCCGATTATCTGTGTGGTCAACTTTGGTGCAAGTTGCGCCGAAGTCAAATCGTTTCGCTTTCCTTGCCGTGCGAGCGCATCGAATTTCAGCTTATATGCAAACGCCTTTTCGCTCGGCAAGATATGCTCTCTATGCAGATTGCTGTCCCCAAGAGCAACGGCGGCTTCATCTCGGCTGATGTCGAGTTCAACAGCGGGAACGGTTTTCAGCCCAGCGCTTATCGCCGCGTGTGCTCTGCGGTGTCCGCTTATGATCTCATAGCCCGTGTCGATCGGGCGCACCATCAGCGGCACCATTATCCCGTGCTCGCGGATGCTCTCGATGAGCGCATCCATTTCTTCATCATCACGAACCTTGTACGGATGCCCCTCAAAGGGCTTGAGCTCCGAAAGGCTCACTTCCTTTATATTCTTGAAAGATTTTTCCTTATCTAAATTCATTCAGTATTCTCCTTTTCTTTTTTATTGCATAGGAAAAAGCGCCCACGGGCGTGAGCGCTTTAAGCAAGTAGTGTCAGCTATTTGGTTTTAAGTTTGACAAAGTGATCTGCTGAAATCAAAGTCTATCTTTTCAGCCTGTACTTTCTGTTCCTATTCCCGCCGATGGCTTCGATGATGCCGTCATCAACAAGGCTGCTGAGAAGTGCTTTAACTCTTGTTGCTTTCAAGCCGAGCACAACTTCAAGCTCTCGTACGGAGCCTTCGGGATGTTCGGTCAGGTATTCGATGATCGCATTCTGCTGGCGTTCGGCACGCAGAGTAGGCGTTTTATCGTCGCTTTTTATCGTCGCTTTTTTATCGTCGCTTTTTTGTGACGATAACGGCAGCATCAGCGTTATCCTGCCGGGTTCAAACTCCTCTTTGATCGTGGGCGTGCTCCATTTCTGTTCGCGCCAAACTCTAAAGATGTTCGGGATGCCGCTTCCGGCGCGTTCGCCGATATCTATGAAGTTGAACATCTTGAGCATCGTGCTGTTTCTTGGGTCGGAAACGCCGCCGCTTATGGCGGTGGAAAGCTCGATACGCAGATTGCCGGGGTTGGATAGCGTTATCACATCCGGCTTTTTGATTATAACTACGCCGCGTCTGCCGTAATAATCGGCGTTCACTAGGCAGTTCGCAAGCGCTTCGCGCAGCGCCTGATGCACTGGCGTATCGTCCACGCGGGTTATGCCGTCGAGCTTGAATGGCGTCTTAATATCCTGCTTGAGCTTATTGTGCACGCGGAAATAGAAGTCGTAAACATTGCCGCTCCAATCGCCGGATGAAGAAATGATCCTGTCCGTCCAGCGGTTCTGCGGATCGTACTGCTCCTGATAATCGAGGAAGTAATCGTTGTATTCACGAACGATATCATATTCGTTTCCAAACATCAAAAGTCCTGCGGAGGTCGGATGTTTTTTGCCGTCCTCGCCGATGCCTATCGCGCCGAGCTTTTGAAGGAACGTCTCGTCATCCAGCTGCTCCCAAACATGGCCGGGGCGCGAAAACTTCATACGCTGACGAAACCCGCGCACGCTGTCCTGATTAAAAACCGAAAGCTCCATCTCGGAAAGCACCAGCATATCCTGCGTTTTGACCGAAGCATCGCGCACCATCGCCATGTATTCTTCATGCGTGCATTTGTAGTCGCCCTCGCCGTTGCGGCGGTAGGTGTTCAGCGGGTTGCCGTCGATATAAACGGGGCGATAGCTGCGATCGGCGCGAGGAACGTTGATGACCACGATATGATCTCCGTTCACTTCGAGGGGATACACATCCTTGCTTGAAAGAATATTGATGCTGACCTTGTTCGGATTGTTGACCGAATCCCAGAAATCCTTGATAAGCTTATCGGGATCGGGCAGATCGACCGTTTCAAGCGAATGATCCGGTCTTTCCGCAACGCCAAGCAGAATGATCCCGCCGAGCGTGTTTGCAAACGCGGAATAGGTCTCCCAAATGCTGTTCGGAAGCCCGCCGAGCGCCTTTTTCGCCTCGATCCTGTTGTTTTCTCTATACATATTAAGATTGTTGAAATCGATCATACGCCATATCTCCTTACATATTCAGTATACCATTATTCCGGCGTTTAATCAATTGGAAAACGCATTTTTACAAACATAGGCGTTTATTTTGCGCGTTCGATCTACCGCTGCTGCACGATGTGATCCATCCCGCGCGTGATTTCGCAATTCTCCCTTTCGATCCCTTCGTCGATTATCGCCGCTATCCTCGGAATATTGGTTTCGATGTCGGCGCATATTTTCAGCTCGCTTCTTATTCTGTAAAGCTCGGCGGTGATCTCGCCCATCTCGGGATTCTTCTCTCCGGTGCGGCGCTGCTCTTTGCACAGGGCATCGCGCTTTTCGGTTAATGCGGTTTGCTTTTCGATAAGGGCGGCTTTGTGCGAAATTAACTGCTCTTCGGTATCGATCTCATACTTATCAAGAAATGCCTGCCGGCGCTTATAGCGTTCAAACTTTTTGAGCTCCGAGCGATCGACCTTATAATAGGTCTGCTTGCCTTGACCTATGATTCCGAGAATGTACATCCAATGCAGCACGAGCGCGCGAAAGCCGTGCTGCTTTTTGTATGGAACGAACTGTGGCTTCCACGCGGGGATGATGACTTCATCGCGCTGCCTTTCAAAGCTTTCGTCAAGCAGGGCTTCGATATCCTCCTCGGTCATACTTTTGCCGTTCTTCTTCAAGCGCAGCGGCCGCTTTGCGCCAATGGGTAGAAACGACGGGTACTTGCTTCTAAAGCTGACCTCATAGCCGAGGTTTTCCATAAGGGAGTAGAAGTGCGGCACGTCGCAGGCAAGGTCGATACAGGTACGCATATCGCTTTCGAGCATTTCTTTCATTGTCAATATGCCGCTTTCGTGTGCGCGCTGCTCGGCAAAGGTGTTTCGTTTGCCGCTGTGTTTTTCAATAATGGATAGTCCGTGTTTAAGGCAAATGCTGTCGGATATCTCCCGCAGCTTCAAATGGTCGCGCTTATGATTTTCATATTTTCTGCCCGTGCGAAATGAGACCGAGTTTATAACGAAATGATTATGCAGATTATTTGTATTGAGATGCGTGGTTATTA
>CADBGC010000103.1 GCA_902794055.1 uncultured Eubacteriales bacterium
CTCAAGGTCGGCGAAGATAAGCTGACCGAGTATCTGAACGGCTTTGGCATGAGCTCTGCGCTTCCCTTTGAGCTGACGAACTCAAGATCGCAGATAATCAGCCCGAACGAGCGCATGAGCTATAAGCTTCTTGCGGATACCGGCTATGGACAGGGACAGGTTCTGATAACGCCGCTGCAGCTTGCAACGATGTTTTGTGCGTTCAGAAACAACGGCGACCTTCCGACCCCGAGAATTACGGACAGCATGTATAAAACGAGCGGCGTTTATTCGGATCGCGTGATGAAGAGTGAATACAGCACCTGGCTTGAGGATGCGGTTTCAGAGAACACCATTGAAAAGCTCAATCCGATGCTCGAAGCGGTCGTGGACCCGAGCGGCAGGGGCACGGGACGCTCGCTTCGCGTAACGAACTGCGATGTTGCCGGCAAAACAGGCTCCGCCGAAATAGGAGCAGATAAGTCCCGCATCATCTCTTGGTTTGCAGGCTACAGGCTCAACGTGGAAGAGCAGGATGAAAGAGTCGTGGTGGTCATGCTTGAGGTTCCCGATACGTCCGCATACAGTCTGCTTAAATTCCAGATAGCGCGCGAATTGCTCATGCTCGATGAAACGCCCGATCCGAATGCGGCCCCATCCGATATGAACTGATTGCTCATGCGCCGTGAGCCCGTCTCGGCCTGATACGCTCTCCTGCGCCAAGTGCAAACGATGCCGCAAGGCAGAGCGTGCCGAGAGTGCGTGCATATAATGAAAAGCGCATCACAAACGATGCTGCAAGCAGCGTAAAACCGAGAACACGGTATTTCCCGACTCCTTTAAAAAGAGCCTCCGCCGATGGCATTTTGAGCCTCGGCGGTCTTTTTTCAGATTGAAGAAGCAGAGCTTCGGTTATTTCCTCATCGCTTGCTCTAAAACGCTCGAAGAGCGGTGAAACGGCCGTAAAGGAAACAAACTCTATACGCGGTCGTTCGATCCGCTCGGCGAATTCGCGCACCCTTGACGGCGGCTCGTTCAGCACTATAAGAGCAAGCGATCCCACCTGCTTCGCTTTTATGCCAAGCTCACGAACAGCCCTGCAAACGTCGTCCTCATCGATCGAGCAAGCTTTTCTTATCAGCGCATATCCTTTTTCCTCATGATCGGAGTTGAGCCATTGAATGATACTTTCAAGCTCGGTGCCTTCATCCAGCAGCAGCCGCTTTCGGGCAAGCTCGATTCCCGCTTCAGCTCTTTTAGCATCTGCATGGGAGTCTATGCGCAGTTTCACCGTAATGCACGAAGTAAGAAAAAAACCGAGCCCCGAAGCAACGCCCGCGATCTTCGCTCCGCTTGGGCGAACATGAAACGATCTTGAGATCATGTAGATCGCCAAGCAGATCAAAACCGCGAAGAAGGCTCTGTCCGCCCATTGGGCAAAGCGGCTTCTTCCCTTGAAATAGCTGCGCATATACAGGCTTTTGAGCTTCTTTTCGGCGCTTTTTCTCTCCATGAATACCATTATGAACATTTTTTTGAAATTCCATTCACAAAAAACTCGAAATGATGTATAATATGGATATGAAGATTGGTATTTACGGCGGAACCTTCGATCCGATCCACAACGGACATATTGCGATTGCCAAGGCTGTTAAGGCCGAGCTTGGGCTCGACAGCTTGATTTTTGTTGTTGCCGCCGATCCTCCGCATAAGGATATTTCGGGAAGAACGCCCGCGCTTATCCGCTTAAAGATGGTCGAGCTCGCGCTTGAAGATGAGGACGGGCTAAGCGTTTCCGATATTGAGATACAAAGGGGCGGTGTTAGCTACACTGTTGAAACGCTCGAATGCTTTACCCGCCTTCACCCCGGTGCGGAGCTTTACTTCATTCTCGGAGCGGATATGCTCTCGAGCTTCTCAAGTTGGTACAAGCCGGATAAGATCCTTGAGCTTGCCAAGCTTGCGGCTGTTCAGCGCAGAGGACAGATGGCGGATATTGACTCGCTCGCTTCTTCCATCATGAGCACGCTCGGTGGAACGGTGATCGCAACCGGCGTTTGCGGCGAAAACGTCTCTTCCACCGAAGTGCGCGAAAGCGTTCGCGATGCATTGCCCATAAGCGGGCTCGTTCCGTATCAGGTCGAGCTGTTCATCTATAAGAACCTTCTTTACGCTCCCGAAGAGCTGAAGACGGTCAAAACCCTGCTCGAGGAGCGGCTCGATGAATCAAGGCTCGAACACAGCCTGCTCACTGCGCGTGAGGCGGTCATGCTTGCGTATAAGCACGGGTTGAACACCCAAAAAGCGCGTTTGTGCGGACTTGTGCATGACTGCGCGAAGCTTCGCGGGCCTGCGCTTGAAAGCTACATGAAACGGCTCGCCTTTAAGCCAAACAAGGATGAAAGGCAAAATACCTATATGATCCATGCGCGTCTTGGCGCGCTTGCCGCCGAAAGTGAGTATGGCATTACCGATCCCGAGATACTCAATGCCATCAAGCTTCACACGCTCGGCTCTCCCGATATGACACCTTTTGACGAGGTGATCTTCCTTGCCGATAAGCTCGAGCCAAGCCGCGAATACAGGCGGATCGCCCATATACGCGAGCTTGCATACGAGAATCTGGATGCCGCAGTTGCTGCCGTTATACGCAACAACATCGCGTACAACCGCTCGCGCAAAATGCCCGTGCATCCGTCGACCTTTGAAACGCTCAACGCCATCGAGCTGAGAGCGAAAACAGATACATCAAACGAATAAAAACGGAGGAACAGATTTGGATAACATCAACGAAACTCAGGCAACCGTCTCCGAGCTTGAAGCAAGGCTCAGAGAGGAGATCAGGCGCTGCGTAAACGTCATCGGCGAAGCAGGCGCATCCAAGAAGGCAAACGATATTATCGCCGTTCGCGTTGCGGATAAGACCATACTTGCGGACTGGTTCATGTTTATGAGCGGCACTTCCGCGGTGCACGTCAAATCCGTATGTGACGAGGTGGAGGATAAAGCCTCAGAGGCAGGCCTTGTGCTTCGCCGCAGGGAGGGCTATAACGACGGAAGATGGATCGTGCTCGACTATGCAAGCATAATCGTGCATATCTTCCATCCCGAGGAGCGCGAATACTACAACGTTGAGCGCCTTTGGATGGATGAGACCACCGAGACCATCAAATTCGACAATTAAATAAACCTATCCTAAGCGGGCGCACTCTGCGCCCGTTTCGATTTGCGGTAAAGCCGAGAAGATAATACTGATTTGAGCTTCAAGGCGGCGCTTATCGTGAAAAATAATCCATTGTTTTTGACTCGAAAAAGTTGTAAAATATTGATGAATAATAAGGCTCTGCCAAATGATAGGAGGAAAATATGTCCAAAATTCTTATTGCGTTCTTTTCAAGGAGCGATGAAAACTATTTCGGATACGAGAAGCGATACGTAACGGTGGGAAACACCGAGATAGCCGCTGAAAAGGCCAAGGCGCTCACCGGAGCCGACACCTTCCAGATCTCGATGAAAAAGCCCTATTCCAAGGAATACGATGCCTGCATGAAGGAATCGCGTGAGGACAAGCTGAACAACGCCCGTCCCGAGCTCGTTTCCATGCCCGAGAGCATCGATGCCTACGATACTTTGATACTTGCGTATCCCAACTATTGGAAAACCATGCCCATGGCGGTATTCACCTTCCTTGAGGCTTTCGATTTTACCGGAAAAACGATACTGCCTCTCTGCACCAACGAGGGCGACGACCTCGGAAGAAGCGAGGAGGATATCAAGCGCACCTGTCCCGGAGCGACAGTTGCAAAGGGCATCTCGCTCTGCGGAACGGGAATAGAGAATTCTGATCCTTTTATCGAACGCTGGCTCAAGGAAAACGGCGTTATCTGAGCGAGGGATAGCGCGCTGTATCGATATAAGATAATGGTTTACGAAGTTAAAAACAACACGCTGTACATACGCGAGCTCGATCGCTTCGACCTTGAAAAATGCGCCACCTGCGGACAGGCTTTCCGCTGGTCGGAGTGCGAGAAAAACGAGGCGGCGGGGGAGCTCAGCGCCTTTACCTGCGTGATACGCGGTAAGGCCGTTCGCGCCGCGCAAACTCAAGCCTATGTTTCGGTGTTTCCCTGCATGGCGGATGAAGCTTTAAGCTACATCGACTATTTCGATCTTGGTCGGGATTATGCCGCCATAGAGGAGATGATCGCCGCCGATCCACGACTCTCTGTATGCTTGCCGGGAGCTGAGGGCATAAGGGTGTTTAATCAGGAGCCCTTCGAGGCGCTCATATCCTTCATTATCTCCGCAAACAACAACATAAAGCGCATTTCCGGCATCGTTGAAAGGCTTTGCAGGCTTGCGGGAGAAAAGCTCGATTTCATGGGAAGCGAATTATATGCCTTTCCTTCACCGAAAGCTATCGCCGCGCTCTCAGTTGAGCAGCTGACCGCTATAGGCGCGGGCTATCGCGCACCGTACATTGTTGAAACCGCACAGCGCATCGCTGAGGGCTATGAGCTTGAAACGCTGCGCGATATGCCGCTCGATAAGGCGCGCAAGGAGCTGCTCTCATTCAAGGGTGTCGGCTCGAAGGTGGCGGACTGCATACTGCTCTTCTCGCTCGGGCATACCGATGCGTTCCCGATCGACGTTTGGATAGACAGAGCCATGAACGAGCTCTTCTTTGACAGCGTGCCGCCAAAGAAGGCGGAGCTGCGCGAAGCCGTTGCGAGCATCGGCAGATATTCGGGCATAATCCAGCAGTACATATTCTTCCATGCGCGCGCCGTTCAGCTCGGCAAGGCGAAGAAGGAAGAAGAAGCCCGCGGAAAGAATGCAGGCTGAGACTGCCGGAATTCCTATAAGACAAAATCGGAATATGCTTAGTAAAAAACGAACCCCCGCCAAAAAACGGGGGTTTGTGTATGCTGTTTTTTAAAATGTATTACGCTCATCTCAGCCAATCGAGCGTGCCCTCAGCAACGGTATCGAGGCCTGTTACAACAAGAAAATCGCTGATGCCGTATTCCTTGCAAAGCTCGCTCGGAGCGGGGAGGGACGGGCTGTAGTACAGCGAGCGCACGTCGATCATAATGATGGTGTTGTAGTGCGCGGCAAGGAAGGGAACTATCGCATTACCGAAGCTGTCCTTCAAAACGAGGAGAGTGCCGTCGATGACCGAATCGTTCACGATCCGCGTTATGCCGTGGTTGCTGTAGAGATAGGCAGCGTATTTATCCACAACGTCGTCCTTTAGGCAGTCGGTATCGAGCGAGCCGTGATACACCTTTTCATCGCCGCCGTCAGCTGTTGTAACGGTGAGCTTATCATCATAGAAGCCGACCCAAGTTTCAAGCGTATCGCAGGGAACTCCGAACAAACAGCTCTGACCGTACAGCGTGCCGTAAAAGTCGTACTCAGTCTTGGTGAATTCGCTTTCGGGCAGCGGAGTAAGCCCCAACTGCTCGGCTATCTCAACGTAGGAGAGGTAGGAGCCCTTCATGGTGAGATGATGGTCGGTCTTGTAGTACAGCGAGCCTATATCGCCGTATGCGTTGAAAAGATCGCGAACGGGGATAGCCTCGGCACTGCCTTCAAGCGCAGACTCAAGCCTGTCTATTATCTCTCCGTCGTGATACTCAAGATGCAGCTTGGGAAGCTCGTTTTCGAGCATGTATCCCGATGTGGGGATGAAATAGGTGTATGCATTCAGCTCATTTTCGCCGATAAAGCGATTAAGCTTGCCGATATTGGTCTCTATAGCAGAGTCGCTCGCAGCAATAGGCGCTTTTATAAGCCTGTCGTCGGAAGCGAGCACAACGCTCTCGACCGCATTTCTGCCGGTGTAGCGGTTCGCGTAGGAATAAAGCGAAACGAACTCGGAGCGAAGAGGGAAATGATCCTGAAGCCAGGCATCGACCTGATCGGAGAACCCGCCGTTCATTATGTTGCCGATGCTGGCATCGGGCGCTTTCGCGAGTATGCGGCGTTCGTTCGGGCTGAGCTCGCCTTCATGCTTCGGCAGGAAGAGGATCAGCAGAAAGAATACTCCTATGAACGCGGCAAACAAGCCGAAGAGCACTGCCTTCGGTGCGCCGAGTCTGTCGTGGGAGACAGTATTTACAGAGTTATTGTTCAGATCATTCATGGATCTTGAGCGTGGTTTCAAGAAGATCGTTGAGAACGGTCTTTGCCTGCGCGCCATCGTTGCTGACAATCAGAAAAACGTATCTTCCGGCAGTCATCCTAACGCAGGAATCGATCTTGGGAACCTGATCGGGACCGTAATCGGAATAGCCGTCGCGCTGATACTTGACCCAATCGCTGATGGGTCCGTTCAGGATCTCCTTTGCAGTCGCGGCGTCCTTTGCGCCGATGACGAGAACTTCCTCGGGAGAAGCCATGGAGCGGTACATCTCGGGCTTGCCGTCGATATAGTTGAGCTTATCCTTGCTGATCTTGAGCAGGGTCAACGCAGAGAACTCAAGATCGTCTGCGGGAACCTCGGAGAGGTTGTACTCAAACTTTGCGTTTGATGCGATGTTCTGACCGAAACCGGTGATGTTGCCGATCTTAAGGTCGGCATACTTATCGCCGCCGCAGGCGGTGAGCGAGAATACCGTTATCACGGCAAGAAGCATAGCAAGTATTTTTTTCATTTTTTCCTCCGTTTTATCGCTCATAGCGATATTGTTTGATATATCAATCAGCATTATGCGTGAATGAATCCATACGAATAGAAAATTGTAAGCAGCTTTTAGCTCGAGCGTCAGCTCGACAGCCCAGCAGCCACCGCCTGAACAAGATATTCGGCCCATATCCTTGAATAAGTCATGTTCAGGTGAAGTCCGTCGCCCGAAGCAGCGGCAGGCAGTGCGCCCGAAGCATCGTACATCCCATCGGGAACCGAAATATAGCGGCAGTAGCCGAACTGAGATGCCAAATTCGCAAGAAGCGAATTAATGTAGTTAATGTTTTCGTTTGTAATGCCGTTCTCGTTTCTGTCCGAAAGCGCCTTGGTTATGGGTGTCATGCCGGTAATGAAGATCCTTGCATTGGGCTGCCTTGATTTCACGTCGCGGATCAAATCGGCATATTTTCTAATGAAAACCGAAGGGTCGGGCCAACCGAGCTCGTTTTGACCAAACATTAAAAGCACACCGAGATAATTCCCTGAGTTCAGCTCGTCGATAACGGGAATGCTGCCATGAGTAGAGGTCTCGGTATAAACTGTGTTTATATTCAGACCAACGGTTGTGAAAAATGCACCGTGAGTCACAACACCGTAAGCGTTGAGCGCCTCAAACATGGAGTTTCCGACAAAAGCACAGCCGTCAAACACGCGCTGATCGGTGATCCCGCCGGGCAGCGGGGTCGGAACGGGGGGCATCGTCGCTAT
>CADBGC010000104.1 GCA_902794055.1 uncultured Eubacteriales bacterium
TGTTCGTTTTTTCGGGCAGGATGGAAAACGCCCGAACGAACTGATTTTACATTTTTCGCGCCGTAAAGTCAATACAAAATCATACTGAAGCCCATCGAAAATCGCCCGTTTCCGTATTGCCCGATATATAAAACTGTGATATACTGTATGCGTAAAAATACGCGCCGAGGCACGGAGAGTGCGATGATATGGCGTGAAGGAGGAAATATGAGCAGCAGAGCGGAGCGCGTTGAGAGAGCGGCAGGCAGGCTGATAGAGGCGATAAACTCGCTTTCCATCGTTCGGGATGAGAGCGAGGGCCGCCGGATCGACCCTGTGTTTGAAAACATACTGCACGTGGTGTGCAGCATACAGCAGCTTGCGGAGCCGGATACGACCTTCGCCGGTTATCTCACAAGGTCTCTTTTTGCCTGCGGCGCAAGGCGCGTAACGGGCGATATAATGCTGGATTTTCTTCTGCATACCGTTCTTGTAAATGAAAACGCCTTTTCAAAATCGGCCGCTTCCGGCAGGCGAGACGAGGCGCTGATGCTCGCAATGAGGCGTGATCTTAACGCGCTGAAGGTGATATCGGAGCTTGACGAGGAAACGATGTATAAGCTTATTGCGGAGGCAGCGGCGGCGAACCCTTCGCCGGACAGCGCATCCAAATTCGCTTCTGCGGCTTGGTCGGGCGGGGGCGGTTCATCCCTCGGCAGAGAGCCTAACCATGCGCAGCGCAGCAGGCTTGCGCCGCCCGATAGCTGCTGGTACTACGGCGAATTCGAGCTTCGGGATGCGTACTGCGCGGATAACGAGCTTGAAGGGCTGTATCAAAGATTTCTCGATGAGGAAAACTGGGGCGAGCTGACCGAGGAGCTTTGGCGCTTTTTCAGCAGAAACGGCAGCGGAGATTTTCTTAAATACAGGCATTTCTACTTTGATGGGGAGCTCAAACCCCTGCCCGAGCTTCGCGCGGGGAGCTTCGTTGGCTTTGCGGAAGCGGAGCTCGATTCGCTTCGCTCAAACGCAAGCGCGTTTCTTGAGGGCGAGAGCGCAAAGCCCATGCTTCTTTGCGGCAGGCAGGGCAGCGGCAAAACCACGCTGATGCTTGAATTGATGGACGAGCTGCCGAGCCTGCACACGGTGTTCGTTCCGAACTATATCAAAAGCTCAGAGATACTTGCGCTGCTCGAAAAGCTGCGAAATCAGCCCATGAAATTCATGCTTTTTATGGACGATCTGAATCCTCATTCGCTAAACGGCATCTGTGAACCGATGCTTCCGATGAACGTGCTCACGGCGGCTGCGAGCGCCGTGCCCGTGATGCAGAGCTTTTTTGAGATAACGGTCGAGCTTCCCGATATGGAGATGGAGGAATTCATCCGTGCCGTGATGATGCTGCTTGAGGCGGACGGCGCGTATATGCCGCGCGAAACTGTGCGAAGCGCCTGCATGGATCATAGGATGGAAACCAAGTGCGAATTGAACATCGCATCGGCTGTGAGGGTGAAGGAACTTTTGCAGAGTTAGTGAATAATGAATAATGAAGAGTGAAGCGCGAATAGTTGTGGTTGAAATTCCTGCGGAATTTCTTGAGAATTTAACCGAATAAGCGAAAAAACAATAAAAAAACAGCTTGGGCGGCGGCTCAAGCTGTTTCATCATCCTTGTGTTGTTTTCAATCATCCTTCGGCCTTTGGAATGCTTTGATATAGGCTTTGGGATCATCGCTCGCGGGAAGCTCGCTCTGCTCGAGCGCATCGGCGCTCGGCCTTTGGAACGCTTTTTGATAGGCCTCGGGATCGATGGCGGGTTCCTCAAGCCCCGGAAGCTCGATGCGCTTTTTGGCTGCCGACTTAGGTTCCTCGGGTTTTGAGGCTTCCGCGGCTTCGGGTTTATTCTGCGCTTCGGGCAGCACGACTGCCGACTCAACCTTTTCCTCCGCGCCCTTGCCTATACTGCCGCCGAAGGAGAGAAACATTAGGATGCTTGCGGGAACGGTGAGGAAGGTGGTGATTCCGTAAAGCGCGTTTTCAAGCATTCCGTAAACGTTGTAGTACGCGTTTCCGTCGGCCTCGCCGCGCGCAAAGGCACGCTCGGTGAAGTAGCTGTTCAGCGCGGGGGAAAGCAGCTTGTAAATTAAAAATGCAATACTGCACGCGATTACCGAGATAAGAATGTATTTCTTATCCGGCTTTTTAAGCACATAGAAGTGAACGAGCGAAATGCCGAGATACACAAGCGCCGCGGTGAAGTTTATCGTTGGGAAAACGCTCACGCGCAAAATATCAGGAGTATTGCCTGAAATCCCGATGCGGTTCGGATACGCGAGATTGATAAACATGTTTTTCATCGGAACGCTCAAAAGCACGATCAAAAACGCGAGCGCGAAAAGGCACACGGCGATGGTTTGAAGAATTTTGCAGGTCTTTAAGCTCATATTCCCTCTCTTTTTGATTGATTTGTCAGTTTATATTTCGGATGAAATTCCGCAGGAATTTCAACCACAACTATTCACTCTTCAACATTCACTATTCATTGAATAAAACTCAGTCCACTCTCTCGTCGCCCCAGAAAAAGAGCGCCACGGTGCCCGGGCCGCTGTGCGCGCCGATGGTGGTGCCGATATCGTTTATAAGCACCTCGCCGTCCAGCTTTTTAAAGCGCTCCTCAACGAGTCTTTTCACCTCGAGCGCATCCTCATAGCAGGCCGAGTGGCTGATGAAGCATTCGCCGGAGTAATCGAGCCCTCCCTGCGCGTGCTTCTCCATGCGGTTCACTATATCGAGTATGGCGCGCTTCTTTGTGCGAATCTTGGCGCGCGGGATGAGCCTGCCCATATAGTCCATATTCAGCATGGGGCAGATATTGAGAAGATTGCCAACGAAGCCGGCTGTTTTGGACACCCTGCCGCCGCGAACGTAATATTTAAGATCGGTCGAGAAAAACCAATGGTGCATTTTAAGGCGGTTTGCCTGCGCCCATTCGTAAACCTCATCTATGCTTTTGCCATCGTCACGCAGCTTGGCAAGCGTATGCACGAAAAGCCCGTAGCCCGAGGAAGCACCGAGCGAATCCACAACGTAGATCTTCCTTTCGGGATACTTTTTGCGCAGCGCTTCGGCGGCGGCGCAGGAGGAGCCGTAGGAGCCCGAAAGCCCGCTTGAAAGCTCGAGATGAATAACGTCCTTGCCCTTGCTGAGGAATTTTGAGAAAAACTCAATAAAGCCGTCGATATTGACCTGAGAGGTGGAGGTGTCCGCGCCGTCCTCCATCATTTTATAGAATTTAGCGAGCGGCATGCTTTCTCCGAGATCGTCGGGATAGCTCTTGCCGCCGATCATATAATGGAAGCAAATGTATTCAACGCCGATACGCTCGAAATGTTCTTTTTTAAGATCCGCGGGCGAGCCGCAGGTGATGATGAAATCGGACATAGTGCACCTCCGATGCAGTCAGCTTGTGTGATGATAGGCGGCAGTAACGAGGAAACCGCATACACCGTCAATATAAATATTAAACTAAATAGAGCCGAATGTCAACAGCAATATTTTAAACTTTTACGCAAAACTGCAATAAAACGAAAAACTGCCGATCGCCTCGGTATTGATTATTGATTGCATTTATGATAAAATCATATATATTACGGCAAGGTCAAACGGTTGCAAGATCGAGCCGAAAAGCTTGGGGGAAAGATGCTTAAACAACGAACACTTGGAATAAATGAGATAGAAGCGATAATCGAGTTCAACAAGCTTTGCTTTCCAACGGATTTTTGGAAACGGAGCGACTGGGAGGAGCTTCTTGGCGACGAAAGAGCCGTTTACTACGCCATGACGGACGGAAACCGCATCGTGGGCGATCTTTTCATCTATAATTGGGCGGGCGAGAGCGATTATATCAAGATAATGAATCTTGCCGTGCATCCGGATTACCGCGGCGGCGGGATCGCGGGCAGGCTGATAGAGAATGCCAAAAAAGAGATGGAAAGGTCGGGACTTTCGAGGATATGCGGCGAAACGCGGGAATCGAATTCCGCAATGCGCAGGCTCTTTGAAAAATGCGGCTATAAGCTAAATAAAACCGAGCCCGATTATTATGAAAACCCGACCGAGGCGGGCTGCAAATACGTTTTTGAAGCGAAATAAAATCCAATGATCGAAGGAAAAACAAATGATCGAGATATCCTATTTTCAAATGCTGATATTCATAAGCGCCGCATGGCTCGTTGTGCGCGGCTTCATCGCTCTGAAGAATCGGCGCATAGATTGGAAGCGCGAGCTGAGTCTGATACCGGTCTATATCTGCCTTATTGTGATAGCCCGTATCGTGTATTTTCCCAAGGCGCTTGAAAACGGGCGCATTGGGTATCTGCGCTTCGATGCATCGAGGATGCCAGGCGGGATACAGCCCGTTCCGTTTGCGCGGATGTTTGAAAAATACGGCGGCTGGTTGATAAACCTTATCGGCAATATCGCAATATTCATCCCCGTTGGCATAGCTTGGCCGTTTACGTTCAAAAAGCTGAATTCGGCTTTAAAGGCGACCGCTGCGGGCTTTGCGCTCTCGCTTTTCATCGAGGTGTCGCAGCTTCTTTTCTATGAGAGAACGAGCGATGCAAACGACCTCATACTGAACACGATCGGAGCCTTCATCGGCGCTGCGGTGTTCTTCGCCGTTCGAGCCGCCCGCAATAAATCAAAAAAGCGCAATGCGGCGTGAGCGGGGTCTTGGAAGCGAAAAAAGGTAAAAAACGGGGAGTGGATTAAACCACTCTGTAATTTAATTGGAGAAAAAATGAAAATACAGGATCTTTTCAAATCGGAAAACCGCGAGCACTGGCTTGAACTCATCGAGAAAAGCGATTGGAGCGCGGGCGCGTTTTTGGTGCGGCTCATTCGCGGCGGCAGTTTTTTCGAAACCCTTGGCGAGGGTTCCACGGTGCTTATGCTGACGGAGGGGAGCGAGCTTATAAGCTATTGCACCTTCGCCAAATACGACGACATTCAGCCCACGGAGCTTACGCCGTGGGTGGGCTTTGTGTACACCTTTCCCGCTCATCGCGGGCAGCGCCGCATAGGACTGCTCTTTGACGAGGTGAAGCGCCTTGCCGCCATGCGAGAAGCGAACGAGGTGTTTCTTTCCACGAACCACATCGGGC
Organism: uncultured Eubacteriales bacterium; assembly: GCA_902794055.1. Classification (GTDB taxonomy): domain Bacteria; phylum Bacillota; class Clostridia; order Christensenellales; family CAG-138; genus PeH17. Next base: position 5,144 of record CADBGC010000104.1, read on the forward strand.
TGTATGAAAAATACGGCTTTGAATACAGAACCGAGCTTATCGATATCGAGGGCAAGCCTTCGCGCATCTATTCGCTGAGGCTCGATAGAGAGATGAAGAATCGACCCGTTTGCCTGATCGATGCGGACGAAAGCATGAAGGAGCGCATGGCGGAGCTTATTGCGGAGTTTCGCTGCGTTCTGCGTTCGTATAGGGGCGAAAAGAGCGAGCCCGATATCGAAGCGGGCAGGGAGGAGTTTCTTGAATTTTTGCAGGCGGGCTATCCGGTTTTCGCCGCAGCGGAGGGGGAGAAGCTTATAGGCTACGCCGTCTGCCGCGTGGATCAAGGCGTGGTATGGGTGGAGCATCTTTTCGTGCGCGAAGCATATAGAAGAAGAGGCGTTGCATCGCTGCTCTTCGATAAAGCGGAGGCGTTTTCCGAAAGCCTCGGCAACGACACGGCCTTTAACTGGGTGCACCCGAATAACGACGGCGTGATCGCGTTTTTGCGATCCAAGGGCTACACCGTTTTAAACCTTATCGAGATACGCAAGCCCTTCAACGGTGAAAAAACGAAAACGACCGTGACGGTGAACGGGCATAGCTTTGACTACTGAAAAATGCGCACATAAAAATATATTTTCAAAAATCGAATTTACAATTGAGTTTTGCTGAAAAATGCGGTATAATATACTAAGCTGTATAATATCCTCGCCGGTTTCATGAGCTGAATGAAACATTTATTATGCGGCAAAAACAAGGCTAACCCCTGTTCAAGAGCACAGGGGGCGCTTAGATAACACATGGAGGTCAAAATGAATACTGTAACAGCTCTTATTAAGCGACTGCGCAAAAAGTCGAACAAAGCGCTCGCTCTGCTGCTGTGCGCGGCTCTTCTCGCTCCGGTTCTTATCAGCCGCCACGTAAACGCAGAAATCACCATGTCCCCCGTAAGCATCGATCCCGTGAAGAACGGCATTGAAGTATACCGCCCTCAGCAAGAGAATCCCGATGAAACAACCGATACGGACGGTGACGGCGTTGCGGATTATCTTGAAAAGTACTATGGAACCGACCCCGAGACCGTCGATACCGACGGCGACGGACTGAACGACTATATCGAGCTTTTCGTGACCGACACCGATCCCGTGCTTGCGGATACGAACGGCGACGGCATCCTCGATTCCCATGAGGATACGGACGGCGACGGACTTGCCAACATCGACGAGGTTCGTTTCGGAACTTCGCTTGTTGATGCGGATACGGACGGCGACGGACTCGACGACTTCAACGAGATCCGCAAATACGGCTCGGATCCGATCAAGCTCGATACCGATGCCGACGGGCTTCTCGACGGAGAGGAAGCCGCGCTCGGACTCGACCCAACCTCCCGCGCAACCAACGGCAAAACGGCCGACGGCGAGCTGAAGATCATGCAGGCTTTGCCCGCCGAAGGCTTTGATCCCGAGCTGTTCAGCGAGAATGCCGCTGTTCCCGCGCTTTCGGGTGAGGTTAGCGGCGTTATCGAAAAGCATGTTTCCGTGCGCGCTGCAAGCCCGTACAGCCTCCAGAACAATCCCGCGGTATACGGCAAGCCCGTTGTTATCGAAACCGACTGCACGGGCTTCCGCTTCAAGCTCTCCTTCGACTGCGCTGCGGCAGCCATGCGCTTTGCACCGCTGATGATCTGCCGCTATGAGGACGGCAGGATCGAGCCCTGCGAAAGCGAGGTCAGCGGCAGCGTTATAACCACCGCAATAACCGAAGCAGGCTGCTATTTCGTGATGGATGCCGAGCAGCTCCTCAAGCAGATCGGCAGCCCCGCATATAAATTGATAAGCGCTCATAAGGCGGGCGGCAAAGAGGAAGGCGTTCGCGGCGAAACCATAATCAACGACGGCACCTGGGTGCTGCTCAGCGATTACCAGCTCATAAAGCTCGCCCGTCCGCTTGCAAACGACGGCTTTGATACCGATGGCGATGGCATCTCCGATAAGGCCGAGCTCGGCTCAAGCACCGTTGCGGACGTTTCGCCCTATATCAACTGGGTGCTTTCCGCATATGATATTCCCGAGGGAATGTATAACGATGCTTCGAGCGTGACCGTTTACAACTACGTTTCAAATCCCGTTCTGCCCGACACCGATTTTGACGGCAGAAACGATAATATCGATTATCTCAAGAAGGA
>CADBGC010000105.1:0-7307 GCA_902794055.1 uncultured Eubacteriales bacterium
ATTGGAAACCGTTTAATGCTATGATCTCAGAACTCAAAAGTACTGCTTTGCTCCACCAAATTTGAAACGGAACTCGCGATTAGAGGGTAATTATAAATGCACCAAAACCTATGTTTCCGATTTGTTTTATAAGCATACGGTCTCCAAAAATCAAAAGCATGTTTTGCCTTAGTGTTTGGCGGCAAGTCATCAACGTTCTTGAAAACGCAGCGATATGCTGCGTTTTATCAATGGATCTTCGACATTTACCGCGCATCATGCAAGCGCGGCTGTGATAAGCAGCGCAACGAGGAACAGAAATAGACCAAAGAGCGCAAAAACAAGAATCAGAACCGTGCCTATTGTTGACTGCGTTCTTTGATAGGCGTTGTAGGCTTCAACGCTCAGATACTCGGTATTCTCGCCCGAGATCGCGCAAACGGTGTCTTCGCCTTGTACAACAAGCATCAGCGCGCTCTCTTTTTCAAGCGCCTCCGCCAGCTCGTCTATGCTCATGCCTATGCGCGGCGTATTGCTCCAACAGAAAAAGTATTCCTCGTCCGCCGAGGCGATATGGAGGCGCCTTGAACGGGTGGTGTATTCACGCAGAGATATCCTCGGCGCGGTGATCGTTACGGCGCGGGAATTGCTTTCGAGCGCGGCGCGGGAGGGATAGGCAGCGCTCGTTTTCCAGAATAGGAACAGCGCTCCCCAAAAAGCGAGCAGAATGGCTGCGTATATGAGCAACTTTTTAACAAAGTGCTTTTTCCGCATCAGCTTTTTAAGGTCGGCTTTTACGGCGGTTTTCATCGGCTCGGGCGAAGCGGGACAGCCGAAAACGAAGTCCTCATCGGTAAAAAGCTCCGCAAAATGCGCGCCGATATAGCTTGCAGCAGCGCGTTGAAGCTCATCGGTCAGCGCGGAGTTGGTGTCGGCATTCAGCATAACGGTTTCCGCTTCGCAGAATCGCTCCTTCAGCGCTTCGTCGTTTTCGCCGCCGGTCACGGGAAGGGCGTACCCGCGGAGCTGCTCGTCGATGATGCCATTGAGCTTCGCGGCGTAATGCACCGCGCCAATGCCTTTGAGCGCGGAAACGAGCTCGGGGCTGTGCTTTGAGCGCAGAAGTTCCTCAAGGTCGAAGGCTTCCATCGTAAAGATGAGCAGCGCAAGCCGCCGCTCGGTCTCGCTTAGCGTGCCGTTTTCAATACCCTTCATCAGGCGGTCGAAGCTGAGGGAGGGGAGGGGCCCGCCGCTGACGGGATCGGAAAAAAAGGTGCAGTAGCCGCTGTAGAAGTTTCCGATCAGGCGAAAGTCGATGGCAAGCTCGCTCTCCTTGCCGGGGAAGAGCAGGGCGTTGCTCTTGATATCACCGTCGATTTGAACGAAAATAACATCCTCGCGCCGAACGCGCTCGATGCAGTTCCCGCCGTTCTTCATCATCGCGGAGGGCTTTCCACCGATCACAACTCGCCTTGAGTATAGGCGGCCGCTCGGGCTTTTTATTCTGTTTATCCTAACGGTAAGCTCATTCATATTTCGTATCCGCTCGAATGGGAAGCCGCTCCAATTTTGCCCCTATACACATACCCGAAGCCGTATGTGCGCTCGTTCGTGCTGTTCTGTAAATAGGAGTAGCCGTTTTCGGCAACGATGGAGAATCCGGCGGCAAGATGGGTGCGTATTGAAGGCTCGTTTTTCTTTGAAACGCAGCAGTACAGCTCAAATTTGCCGCGCTTTTTCAGCTCGCCGAGCACTTCAAGAAGCAGCTTTTTCGCATACCCGCGCTGCCGCATATCGGGGCGGGTTTCGAGTGCTTCCATATAATAAAGCCCGTCGCGGATGCGGCTCGTGCGAAGCGCGCTCGCCCATTCGCCGTTCTCCACAAGCACGAAATACTCGCTCCCTTCGGCGGCGAAGAACTTGTTTTTCAGAAAATCGAGGAAACCCTCCTCGACTTTGCGAACCGCCTGCGCCCTGTCTTCATCCGAGTAGAGCTCCTCGGCATTTTCGATATTGCCCTCCGTGTATAAGTCCATCAGCCTGCACCCGTCAAGCCCGTCATAGCTTTTTACTGTGATCAGCATACATTGCTCCTTATGCCGCTTTGCGGTATTACCTGCTAAATTATACCAAAACTGCGGCAAAAACACAAATGAAAAACGGTCGGGCTTCCGACCGTTTTAAAGTGATGTTTGTTTTCAATTCGCCTCAGTTATCCGCATTGGGATTCTTGAAGCCATAGCCGTAGGCGGCATCGATGGAGCTGACCATCGTGAAGGACTGCTCATCCACCTCATGCGCGATGCGCTTGATCTTAAAGACCTCGGTTTTGCTGCAAGCGCAGATTAAAACGCTCTTGTCCGCACCGGTGTATGCGCCCTTGCCGTTCATGATGGTAACGCCGCGGTCGATATCCTGCATGATGCGGTCGCTGATGCCCTGCCCCTTCGTGGTGATTATGGTTAGAAGCTTTCTTGAGTCGTTGCCGTACATGATCTTATCGATGATAAGGCTGTAGGTGATGGTCATGATAAGGCCGTAGAGCGCAGCATCAACGGTGCCGTAAACGAAGCCGCCAAGAAGGATGATTATGCCGTCCACCGCAAGCGAGATAACGCCGATGGAGAGCTGGGGATTCTTTTTGCGAACGGCGAGGATGACGAAATCAGAACCGCCGGTGGACGAATCCCTCATATAGATAAGGGCAAGACCTGCGCCTGCAAGGATACCGCCGAAGATGGCCGCAAGCATGGGGCTTCCGGTGTACTCCCAGGGGATGAGGGGAATGAAAAGGTCGGTGATGAGCGCCGAAATGACCATCGTTTTCGCGGAGCGGAAGAAGAAGCTCAGGCCGAGCGCCTTGAAGCAGAATATGATGATGGGAAGGTTGATAATGAGCGTTGCAAGACCGATGGGGAAGCCGTCGCTGAAGCCGAATATACCTTTGGTAAGGTGGTTTATGAGCATGGCAAGACCGGATACGCCGCCGGGAGCAAAGTTGGACGACTTGGCAAAATTGATCATACCGAAGGCATAGAGCAAGCTGCCGACGATGTCGTAAACAACGTCGATCGCCAAAGTCTTGGGTTCGAGCTTGAGATTGAGTTTTTTGAACATAGCGAGGCTCCTTGAAATATTATCTTTTGCGCGGAAAACGCTCTTTTTCGGAATAAAAAGCCAAAGAAAAAAGCCCGAATGTGTATAACACAGGCTTTTTGGGCGTTCCACGCAGCTTCAGCGGAGATTTTATCATTGTTTGCGGCATTTTTCAACCCCCATGATGAAATATATCCGCTAATATGCGGTTTAACGGCGAATTTCATGCGGATTAGTTGACAATCGAATAAAAAAGGGTAAAATAATACCTGAATAAACGCATGAAATGCGCCTTGAAAGGGGAGAAAATCAATATGAAAATACTCGTTGCTCTGCCGACAGGAAAAAAGCACAGGCAGCTTCTTGAAACCGCCTGCCCGAGCGGTGAATTCGTTTACGCCGAGGGCGACTATTCCTCGGAGAATATCAAGGGTGCGGAGGTCATCATCGGCAATCTGCCGCCCGACAGATTCGCCGAATGTAAACTCCTTCGCTTCGTTCAGCTCGGAATGGCGGGCTCGGATAACTATAAGGGAAAGGTGCCCGAGGGCGTTCTTGTTGCAAATGCGAGCGGCGCATACGGCCTTGCAATAAGCGAGCATATGCTCGGCAATATGCTGATGCTTATGAAAAAGCTTCATCTTTATAGGGATAATCAGCTTGAATGTGCTTGGCGAGATGAGGGCGGCGTAACCAGCGTTGAGGGCGCAAGGGTGCTGGTCGTGGGTCTTGGAGATATAGGCGGCGAATTTGCGAAGAAGTGCAAAGCGCTCGGCGCGTACACCATCGGCATCCGCCGCACGCTCCACGATAAGCCCGAGTATGTGGACGAGCTGCATACGCTCGATATGCTCGATGCGCTTATTGGCACGGCGGACGTGGTCGCGCTCGCGCTGCCGCAGTCGAAGGAAAGCGCGGGGCTTATGAACGAAACGCGCCTTCGCGAGATGAAGAAGGGAGCGATCCTTTTAAACGTTGGGCGAGGCAGCGCGATAGATACCGATGCGCTTGTGAAGGTGCTTGATGAAGATCATATCATGGCGGGCGTGGACGTGACCGATCCGGAGCCCCTTCCCGCGGAGCATCCGCTTTGGAAATGCAAAAACTGCCTCGTTACGCCCCATATCTCGGGCTTCTATCACCTCAAGCAAACGCACGACCGCATAATCGCGATTGCCGCAAGGAATCTTGCCGCGCTTGTGAGCGGGGGAGAGATAGGCAATCTAGTGGACGGTGAAACGGGGTACAGAGCAAGGGAAAACAGGCTGTGATCGAATTGGATTTGTCGAAAAAACAATATGTAAAAGCATGATGCAAAAATGCTTGACAAGGCGGCGAAATATATGATAAAATGAAAGGAGAATGCTAATCGGATACCGCACCGTTTTGCGGGCACGATCATAATTAAAGGAAAGGAGCCCTAATGCCATGAAGAAACCCATTTTTACCCTTATCGTATGCGCCGCGCTCGTTGTCGGAGGCTTTTTCGGTGCAAAGGCCATTATAAACAGGGAAAGAACCGTGCAGGCGGAGAGTATGCAGGCGCAGCAGAGCGGGAAAGCCAAGATAGTTTGGTATCATCCCTCGGATGAGAACGAGCAGCTCGATTGGACAAACTTGAGCGAAAAAGAAATTACTGCGATCATGTATGCTCAGGGCGATGCTGAGAACGCTTATGTTGCCTTCTGCGAGGCAGTTGAAAACGAACTCCCGAAAGGAATGCATTATCCCGATTGGTTCGGCGGCTGCTGGATAGGCAGCGACAATAAGCTGCACGTTGCATTTGCGCGCTGCGCGGACGATGCGGCGCGGGAGCTTGTGGAAAAGGCATTGAGCGGATATTCGAGCAAGGTCTTCTATGAGGAGGATATGCCCTATTCCTATAACGAGCTTTATCGCGCGAAGGAAGGAGCAGCCGACTATTTGCTTGAAAAGGGGTTTAAATTGACCGATTTCGGCTTGGACGAGAGATTCAACCGCATAAGAATCGGCGCGCCCTCGGAGGAGCTTGAGGCAGTGGCGGCTTGCCGCGCGGAGCTTGAGGCGCTGTTCCCCTATCCGATAGTTTTTGTGGAACACGGGTATGCGGTGCTCGATTAAGAGCAAAGCTTTGCGATAGCATTATAGGAGAGCTCACCGCTCTCCTTTTTTGTAAAATTTCGAAAAGCCCTTTGGCGATATTGACATTACCGCTTGAAAGTGATAAACTAATCACATATATTGGCATTGACGGAGAAAAAGAGCCCGAACTGCTCAAGAGAGAGCCGCATAGCTGGGAGCGGCTTGCAGGGCGCGTTCACAAAGTTCCCTCCCGAGCCGTTTCGGTGAAGCCGAATTGCGTTCAAGTTATGCTTGATTTGCGCTTTCGGTGCGTAGTTGAAGCCGGGCGAACCCGATACAGCTCAACGAGGCGTTTCAGGTTTTTTAAGCCGCTTTTTTGCGGTGCAAAAGCGGGAAGCGCGAATCAGGGTGGTACCACGAGATAGGCGCGCTCGTCCCTTTGGGATGGGCGCCTGTATTTATAATCAAAGCAAGGAGAAACGAAAATGCTTGAAGAACTTGCAAAAATTCGTGAAGAGGCGCTGAAAAGGCTCGAAAGCATCGAGAGCGAAGCGGAGCTCACCGAACTGAACGTAAACATTTTGGGCAGAAACGGCGCTCTGACCGGCATACTGCGCGGCATGAGCAAGCTTTCGCCCGATGAAAGAGCGGCTATGGGCAAGGAGGCAAACGAAGTAAAGCAGAGCCTTACCGCCGCATTCGACGAAGTAAAGGCTCGCCTTGAAGCAAAGGCGGAGGAAGAGCGCATCAAGGCGGAAACGATAGATGTGACCCTTCCCGGCGTTATCGACGTTCCCGCAGGCAAATTAAGCCCGCTGACGCTTGTCTATCGCCAGATAAGAGATGCGCTCATAGGCCTTGGCTTCACCACCTACGAGGGTCCCGAGATAGAGCTTGACGACAACAATTTCACCAAGCTCAACCTGCCCCTCAATCATCCTTCGAGGGATATGCAGGATACCTTCTATGTGGACGATAAGGTGCTTCTTAGAACGCACACCTCCGCCTGCGAGGCGCGCGCTCTTATGACACTTGAGCCGCCGTTCCGCCTCGTTATCCCCGGCAGATGCTTCCGCGTGGATGAGCCCGATGCGAGCCACAGCCCCATCTTCATGCAGATGGAGGGGCTTGTGGTGGATAGGAATCTGACCTTTGCCGATTTAAAGGGAACTATAGACACCTTCGTTAAGGCGGTGTTCGGCGAAAGCGTTAAAACAAGGCTTCGCCCGAGCTATTTCCCGTTCACCGAGCCTTCCGCTGAGGTGGATATAAGCTGCACGATCTGCGGCGGCAGGGGCTGCTCGTCCTGCAAGGGCACGGGCTGGATGGAGATCATGGGCTGCGGCATGACCAATCCCCATGAGATCGAAAACTGCGGGCTCGATCCCCAAGAGTGGAAGGGCATGGCGTTCGGCGTTGGCGTTGACCGCGTTGCCTGCCTCAAGTACGGCATAAACGATATCCGCCTTCTGTACGAGGGCGATGCGCGCTTCCTGCGCCAGCTCTGATTTAAGGGAAAGGAGACGGATAAATTATGAAACTTCCTCTTAAATGGCTCAAGGATCACGTTGAGTATAAGGTTTCCCATCAGGAATTCGCAAACAGGATGCTGCTGCGCGGATTCGAGGTTGCGGAGATAATCCCCGAAATGAAGGCAACGGGCGTTGTGGTCTGTACCATCGATTCGATCGAGCAGCACCCGAATGCCGAGCGCCTGCGCGTTTGCAGCGTGGATATCGGCAAAAGGGATGCAAACGATCAAAAGCTGAATATAACCATAGTAACGAACGCGCAGAACGTTAAAGAAAAGGATCAGGTTCCCGTTGCGCTCGACGGCGCTGTGCTTGCGGACGGCATGGTGATCCACCCCACCAAAATGCGCGGCGTTGAGAGCCAAGGCATGTTTTGCGGCGGTGCGGAGCTCGGCATTGGCGATGCGGAGTACCCCGGCGCGGGCAACGACAGCGTTCTTATTCTGAATGAAAGATATGAAAACGGCGATAAGATAGAGACTGCGCTCGATCTTGAGGATGTTATCTTCGATATTGAGCTGACACCGAACCGCACGGATTGCCAGAGCATCCTCGGCCTTTGCCGCGAGGCGGCGAGCGCACTCGGTCAGAAGTTCATCGAGCCCGAGATCAAGCATATCGAAGGCATCGGCGATGCTT
>CADBGC010000105.1:7326-13585 GCA_902794055.1 uncultured Eubacteriales bacterium
GTATGCCGAGGTGGACGTGTTCAATCCGCAGCTCTGCCCGCGCTATCTTGCAAGGGTTGTTACCGATCTCAAGGTGGAGCCCTCGCCGCATTGGATGCAGCTCAGGCTCAAGCTTGCGGGTCTCCGTCCCATAAATAATATCGTTGATATAACGAACTTCGTGCTGCTTGAATACGGCCATCCGATGCATGCCTTCGACCTTGCCTGCATAACGGACGGGCATATCGTGGTGCGAAACGCAGGCACGGGGGAGACCGTTACCACGCTCGACGGCAAGGAGCGCGAGGTAACCAACGATATGCTGCTCATCGCCGATCCCACCAAGGGCGTGGGCATCGCGGGCGTTATGGGCGGCCTCAACTCCGAGATAACCGAGAATACGAAGGTCACGCTGTTTGAAAGCGCCGTGTTCCTTCCCGAAAATATCAGGCATACCACAAGAAAGCTGCGACATTCCACCGATTCCTCCGCGCGCTTTTGCAAGGGCGTTGAGCCCGTGAACGCCGAGAAGGCGATCGAGCGTGCGATCGAGCTCGTGCATGAGCTCGGCGCGGGCAAGGTGGTCGGCGGGCTCATCGACACCTGCGAAGAAAAGCTCGAGCCGCGCATCGTGTATGCCGATATAGCTCATGTGAACGCTATTCTGAACACCGAGCTTTCCGGCGAAAGGATGGCGGAGCTGCTCGAATCCATAAACATTCCCGTAATCGTAGAGGGCGAAAAGCTCAAGATCGAGGTTCCCCATTTCAGAACGGATATCGAGTCCGGCCTTGAAACGGATCAGGATATAGCCGAGGAGGTCGGAAGGCTCTACGGCTACGACAATATCGCGCCCACTTTGATGAACGGCGACACCTTCCAGGGCAAGCTCGGCGAGAGCTTTGCGCGCGAGGACGAGGTCAAGGATCTGATGGCGGCGATGGGCTTTATGGAGCTGTATAACTACAACTTCACCTCTCCGCAGGAATATGATGCGCTGCTTCTTCCTGCTGGCGATGAAAAGCGCAAAACGGTGCGCCTTAGGAACCCCTTCGGCGAGGATCAGAGCCTTATGCGCACAACGCTGATCGGCGGAATGCTGCGCACGCTTCGCCTTAACGCAAATAGAAAGAGCGGCCACGGCAGGTTCTTCGAGCTTGGCAACGTTCATTTCAACAACAACGAGGAGCTTCCCGAGGAGCGAAGGATGCTTTCGATAGCCTGCACCGGCGCAAATGAAAGCTTCTACACCCTCAAGGGCGTAATCGAGCAGCTCTTTTCGGTGCTCGGCGCGAAAAAGCTGCGCTTTGAGCGCGGCGGCGGAGAGTATTTGCACCCCGGTCAGAAGGCGCATATCCTGCTTGAGGGCGAGCGCGTAGGCGAGATCGGCGGTGTGCATCCCAAGGTGCTCAAGAGCTTCGAGCTTTCAGCGGCGGCATATATCGCGGAGATAGACTTCTTCAAGCTGCTTTCGCATCTTGAGGCGGTGCGCAAGTTCAAGCCCCTGCCCAAGTTCCCGCTCGTTCCGCGCGATCTTGCGATAATCGTGGATGAAAGCACCGAGGCGCAGGACATAACCGATGCCATCGCGGGCGCTAAAACAGCGGCGATCGTCGAAAACGTGCGCGTGTTCGACGTGTTCCGTCCGAGCGTTCCCAGTGAAAAGGGCATCCCGGGCGGCAAGAAGAGCATGGCGTTCCGCTTTGAGCTTCGGAGCGACGATCATACCCTCAACGACGAGGAGATCAACCGCACCGTGAACCAGATCCTCAAGGCGCGCAAGTTCAAGCTGGATGCCGAGCTGAGAAGCTGATAACTAAGTAATACTCGAGCCGCCGCTTTTGCGGCGGCTCGGAGGATGGATAAAGCCATGTTCAACATCGTTCTTGTTGAGCCCCAGATCCCGCAGAACACGGGAAATATTTCGAGAACCTGCGCCGTTACAGGCTGCTCGCTGCATCTTGTGGAGCCGCTCGGCTTCAAGATAGACGACAAAAAGCTAAAGCGCGCGGGGCTCGATTACTGGAGTGAGCTCGACATTCACTACTATAGCAGCTTTGAGGAGCTTGAGCAAAGATACCCGAACTCGCGCTTCTTCCTCTTTTCGACCCATGCCGAGCGAAGCTATACCGAGGCAAGCTATCGCCCGGGTGATTTTCTCGTTTTCGGAAAGGAAACGGCCGGGCTCGGGGAGGAGCTGCTAAAAAGAAGGAGCGAGGATGCGGTGCGCATCCCGATGCGAAAAACGCTGCGCTCGCTCAATCTTTCCAATTCCGCCGCGATCGCCGTGTACGAGGCGCTGCGGCAAAACGGGTTCGGAGAGCTCGTTTGATAGGATCCACCTTTGCTTTTGAGGGGGAAAGTATGGAGAATAAAACGCTTAACAGGATATTGGAAAACGGAATAATAGCCATAGCAAGGGGCATATACGGCGAAAAACTGCTGCATGCGGTCGGCGCGCTGCTTGATGCGGGCATTCGTGCGGGCGAGGTCACCTTCGATCAGAAATCATCGGGGGAAGAAACCTTCGAGTCGCTGCTCAAGCTCAAGGCTGCATTTAAAAATGATGCTGCTATAGGCGCGGGCACGGTGCTCACAAAGGAGCAGCTCAAGCTCGCCTATGATGCCGGGGCGGAATTTATAGTTTCACCGAACACGGATGCGGCCATCATCCGCGAAACAAAGCAGCTCGGCATGGTATCGATCCCGGGCGCTATGACACCTTCAGAGATAGCCGCCGCGTATTCGTTTGGCGCGGATATCGTTAAGGTGTTTCCCGCGGGTGCGTTGGGCGTGGAGTATTTTTCGGCGGTGACTACGCCGCTTTCGCATATAAAATGCGCGGCGGTGGGCGGCGTGACGGTTGAAAACATGGCTGCCTTCAAAAAAGCGGGCGCATGCGCTTTCGGCATAAGCTCATCGCTCTTTGATAAACGGCTAATTGAAAATGAAGCATACGAAGAAATAAAAAGGAATGCAGCCGCATTCATATCCATCGCCGCAAACAAGCGCGGAAACTGAGAGCAAGGCTTGAGCTATGAATAAAACTAACGGCACAACCGAATCGAGCGAAGCAGGGAAAGCGCGTGAAAAGGGCGCCGATGTCGGCTATATCCACGAAAACCACCGCGAACGTGTTCGCAGGGCGTATATCGAGCGCGGAGATCTTTCGGGGATGCACGAGCATCAGATCCTCGAGCTGATACTGTTTTATGCCATAAAGCGAAGGGACGTAAACCCGCTTGCGCACAGGCTCATCGACCGCTTCGGCTCCTTAAGGGGTGTGCTTTATGCAAGCATCGGCGAGCTCTGCTCGGCGGGGCTTTCTGAGAGCACCGCGGTGCTGCTCAAGCTCATAGGCGACGTGGGCTATGCGATGGATCGAAAACAGATCAAGGAAGCTGTCGTTCAGAACACGAACGATGCGCTCGAGGTTTGCTACAAGCTGCTGTTTCGTGAGCGGCGCGAGAACGTTGCGCTCGTATGTCTGGATGCAAAGAGCCGCGTATCCAAGATAAGCGTAAAAACGGACGGGCTGAACGATCGGGTCAACGCGCTGCCGAAGTGGATAGTGGATGCGGCGCTTTCAAGCGATGCATCCGCGCTGATACTGACACACAATCACCCCTCGGGCTCGCTCGTGCCCTCGCAGCGTGATATTGAAACCACGGCCATGCTCGAAAAGCTGCTCTCGCCGCTTGGCATCGCGCTGCACGATCATATTATAGTAACGCAGGATGCCTGCTATTCCATGAAGCGCGACTATACTCGGCGCATGACGGACGAGGACAGCTCAGATAGCGCCGATCCGGATCGCTCTTTCGATGCAGGATAATCAAAAGGAGAATGAAAAACATAATGAAACACGGTAAAAAATCAAAGCTTGGAGCGGCGTTTTTTTCCGCTCTTGTTTTTTTGACGGCACTTGCCTTTACAATGGCGCTTTCATCGTGCGGCGGAAAAGACGATGAAACGACCAAGCTCAATACCGCTTCGGATATCTACAAGCATATAACGACGCTTGCGGTTTTTCCAAAGATGGAGCAGCCGAACAGCGAGGATATTGAGGACTATTTCGGAATAGACCTCGATAGGATAAAGGCGTATGAGGTTCGTCTTTCTTCGGATGCCACCCTTGCCGATGAGATCGCCGTGTTCGAGCTTGCGGACGAAGCTTATCGCGTGGCGCTTGTGAACATCCTCAAGCAAAGGCTGAACCGCGCCGCGAACGTTGCGCGCGATTACAGCCCCGAGCAGTACGATATAATTCTGAAATCGACAGTAGAGGAAAAAGGGCGCTTCGTTTTCTACGTTGTGAATGCAAAGAGCGAAAGCATAGTTTCGGAGCTGAAAAAGCTTATCGAGGATTGGCCGCTAAAATAAGGGGGAAATATGGCGAAACTTGAAAAAACCATGAGCGGAAGCTTCAACAACCTGCTTTCGCGCATCGAAAACGGAATACTCAATTCGAGCGCCACGGCTTCCCTTGAAGAAAAAAGCGATTTTTCGTATAACGGCGCAAGATGCAGCGTTCGCGTTTTCGAAAGATACAGCATGCTCGGCGGGAACAGAGCCAGCCTCAGCGTAACGCTGTTTCAGGGGGCTGCGGATGCGCCCGTAAGAGTTTCGGCGATAGCATCGGGCGGCAGTCAGGCGATGTTTTTTAAGCTGAACACCTTCGGCGAGCAGGCATTTTTGCAGATACTTGAGGATCTGCTGTAAAATCGGGATCATGGTGATAATATGAAGGAAGAATTCGCAAGAACCGCGCTTCTTTTGGGCGAAAAGGGCATAGAAAAGCTCGCTGCCTCCCGCGTTGCCGTTTTCGGCGTGGGCGGGGTGGGCGGCTTTGCCGTTGAAGCGCTTGCTCGAAGCGGGATTGGCGCGCTCGATCTTATCGACAGCGACACCGTTGCCCCATCGAATATCAACAGGCAGATAATAGCCTTGCAGGACACGGTCGGTAAATACAAGGTGGACGTGGCTGCGGAGCGGGTGAAAAGCATAAACCCCGATTGCCGAGTGACGGCACACCGCATATTCTACCTGCCCGAAACGGCGGGAGAGTTTGATTTTTCGGAGTACGACTATATCATCGATGCGATCGACACCGTCAGCGGCAAGCTGATGCTCGTTGAGGCTGCCTCCGCCGCTAAAACGCCGATAATCTGCTCCATGGGCGCAGGAAACAAGCTCGATCCGACCGCGTTTCGAGTTTCCGATATAAATAAAACCTCCGTCTGCCCACTTGCGCGAGTTATGCGAAGAGAGCTCAAAAAGCGCGGAATAAAAAAGCTCAAGGTCATTTGGTCGAATGAGGAGCCCGCGCCGCACCTCTGGTCGGATGAAAAAACCGAGGCCGTGCCCGAGGGCTCATCCCGCCGCTCCATTCCCGGCTCGGTCGCGTTCGTTCCCTCAGTGGTCGGTCTGATACTCGCGGGAGAGGTCGTAAAGGATCTTGTTGCGAGCTGCCGATGATCCAAGGCTCTGCGTAAATTTGCGCAGAGCTTTTCTGTTCACATTTTTCAAATTGCAGGAATTTTTTGCGCGGGTATTCCGCAAATGATATACTTTGTGGTATAATGGAAGCCGAAGAGGGGAGCGGAGCTTTACTCAGTGCGTTTTTTTGAAGCGTTCCGCAAATCAAGGAGGAATCATGGGAACAAAGGGGTTAAACCTATTCAAACTCGGCCTGAAGCGAAGGAAAAAAGAGGTTCGCCGTATGCGCATAATGATCTGCCTTGCGGTGTTCTTTCTTGCGTTTATTCTGCTTTTGCAGGATAATCTCGGCGCTTTCCAAATGGAGCTGAATTACAAGAATTATGGTCGCTGGTTTGCCTTTGATGACGACGGCGTTTTTGCAAAATACCCCTATCTTGAAGCGGAAGGCCAAGCCTATGTGAGCAGCTGTATTTACTCGCTGTATCCGATCAGCTATTCAAGCTCGGAGGGTGCGATAAACGACTACGCGCCAACGATCGATGCGGTGGATGAATACGGCGAGCCCGTTAAACAAAAGCCTCCGATAGCGGATGAAAACGGGAGATATCTCTCCCCGCCGCCGCATATAACGGTCGAGAATTTTGGGGGAAGGCGCACAACGAACTGCCATATCGGAGCCTATACAGAGGGCTTTAGCGAAAAAAACGGCGTTCGCCTCTATGAAGGCCGTATGCCGCAGGCGGACGATGAGATAGTTATGCAGCTCGGAACGCTGCACGCACTCGGCGTGAGCTATGAGCTTGGGCAGAGCATAAGCTTCTACGTTTCAGAAACAGAA
>CADBGC010000106.1 GCA_902794055.1 uncultured Eubacteriales bacterium
ATTCGTGTTTGGATTGATTGCATCCGGATCAGCTGTGCCGGAGGTTCCTCCACCTGTGTTCCCGCCGCTGTTCCCGGAATTACCACTCTCTCCGGCATTGTTCCCGCTTTCACCGGAGCCGGAACCGGAACCTCCCTCGAAATGAAGAATCGCCATATTTCCGTCGAATTCCACCCAGGCGCTTCCGTTCGCTGCGGGGGATCCTTCCACCCGTCCGAAGGTACTGTTCAAATTCGCCTGCAGTCCGGCGTTCTGCCAACCGTTCTTCTTCTGTTTCAGGCTGATTGCGCCGTACCGTTCCTTTCCGTTAATCGAACCGGTCGTGTCGATGGCATCGGTCATGACCTGAGCATACTGGGAGCGGATGTTCGCTGCATCCGTCGCTTCCCGGGCCTTCTCCAGCTGGCTCGTGAAAATTGGAATCGACATGGCAACCAGCACCGAAATGATCCCCACCACAATCAGCAGTTCCCCCAGAGTGAAGCCCTTCGTTCCTTTCAGTTTCTTCATCATTCGTTCCTTCATAATAATTACCATCGCTTTCACTGTTTGATGATTCTGCTTACAATCTTTCACTGACCTGTTAAACTCGCCATTCAGCGCCCCGATATAGAGATAGTTCTGTATTACCGGTACATCTCCTCCAGACCAATGGTGATTCGCTCCGGGTCCGCCGCCGCCTCGAAACCGGAGCGGGAGAAAAAGCCGTAGCGGTAACAGTTCAGCCCGGTATTTTTCACCTGGTCGATCTCTCGGCGGATCATTTCTTCTGTGATCGGTTTACTTCTGAACTTTGCCTCATAGAAAATATAGCCGGTTTCATCTTCGGTGACCACGTCGAATTCGCCGTTTTTTCGCTGCTCTGGAATGTCATAGTAGTATTTTCCGATCTGGAGAAACGGCGGGTCGATTTCACCGGCCCGGTTCCTTCGGATCAGGTACTGCCGGCACAGCATCTCGAAGCGGTTCGGGACGTACTGGCTTTCGAAATCGCTCTCGATGTAATGGGCGTAGAACGCCTCCGGATTCATCACGTTCATCTGGGAGCGGAAGCGGTAGCTGTACCGGAAGTAGAAGCGGGACATGTTGTCGCTGATATAGTACCCAGCTTTCCGAGGATTGCTTGCATCGTTGATCGGTGCCTCCTTCACCACCACATCCATGGAGATGAGTTTCTTCAGCGTATCCGCCAGTGCCGGTCCGCTGGACACATGGGACTGATCCCGAATGTCCTTGAATTTCACGAACCCGCTGGCCAGGGCATCGAACACTTCATTCGCATTTTCGATCTTGGCGATTTCTGTTTTCGGCGGAGCTGCAGGGATGCTGTTCAAGGGCGACGGGATGGATTCACCCGTGAGGTTTGTTCTTTCCTCGTGTGCAGTGCTCTCAACAACAGCGGTTTTTTCGATGCTTGCATCGGAAGCGCGGGCGGCTGTGGGCGCGATCGGCGGATTCTGCGAGCTATGCGCTCCGCCGCTTTCGATCCTTCTTACAGCTTGCGGTTGCACCGAAGCTTCTGTTTTGCTCACTCCTAAGCTTTCGCTGCTTGCTTCGGGGATATCGAGCCTTATCTCGGGCGCGGTGTTGCCTGCGCTGCTTGTCAGCGGAATACTGTGCATGCTCGCAGGCATAAGCGAAAAGCTCAAGCTTTTCGATGCGATCAAGCTTATTCACAAAACCGTGAAATGGGCGATGGGGCTTGCCGCCGTCATTTTCTGCGCTGTGATACTTATTGGCGGTGCGAGCGCAGCCGTTATGGACGGAGTCGCTTTCAGAAGCGCCAAATATGCTGTAGACAGGCTGCTGCCCTTCGGGGGCAGCATGGTAACGGGAACGGTCGAAACCGTTGCTTCGGTCGCGCTGATCGCAAAAAATGCCGTTGGCATCGGGGGAATACTGATAGCGCTCCTTATTGCGTCATCTCCCTTGTTAAAGCTTGCGGGAGGGGTGTTTGCCTTCAGGATCGGTGCGGCTGTCTGCGAGGCGTTTTCATGCGACGGAAGGCTGTCGGCTATGCTGAGCGGTATCGGCGACACGCTCAGCTCCATGTTTGCCGTTTGCGTATGCTCGGCGGCAATGCTCGTTCTGATACTCGGGGCGATAATATCGGCCGGCATGGCATTCTTTTAAGAGGTGTGATTGAAAATGGATAAACTTAGATCGATCCTTGTGCGGCTGATAGTTTGCGCGATAACGTACACGATGCTTGAAGCGCTTTTCCGGAGCGAAGGGAAAAGAAAAGCAATATTTGATAGCGCATCAAAAGCCGTGACGGCCGCGCTGACGGCGGCCGTTATAGATGTCGGATAGGTCTTGGAGGGTGGATCGATGGAAGGAGGCGACGATGCTTGAAGGAGGCTTGATCGAAAAAATTATCAAAAAAATCAAGGATGCGAATACGGCAAAAACCGTTCTCTGCTGCATGGTTATTGCAGCCTCGCTGATCGTGTTCTTGTTTTCGGGCAGTATGAAAAAGCATAAGAACGAAGAAGCTGCAGAATATCCGAAAGCTTAATCGGAGCTCGGCTCCGCCGCGATGCTCGAGAATAAGCTTGAAGCTATACTCTCATCCATGCGCGGCGCGGGAAGAGTCAGGGTCATGCTTACTCTCGATCGAACGAACGAGCAGGTCGTTGCTTCGAGTGAAAAGACTGCGAGCGGCGAAAACAGCTCTTCAAGGGAATCAAAACCCGCAACTGTGCAGAGCGGGGGCAGGGAGGAGGCGATAGTGCTCACGGAGGTTTTCCCGAGGATAAGGGGGGTGATAGTGATGGCTGAAGGGGCGGGTGATATCGGGGTCAAGTTTGCGCTGATCTCCGCAGTCAGCACCGTGCTCGGCATCGATGAAAAGAATGTTGAGGTTTTTGTCATGGCAGAATAGAAAACCGAATAAAATGAAGCACGTGATTCAAAAGGAGGAATCGAAAATGAACAGGATCAAATTCAAACTGACATCTAAGGGGCTGATCGCCCTCGTTGTTTTGAGCGCTCTTCTTGTTGGCGCAATATTTGTCAACGTTGCGCTCAAAAACAAGGAAAAGCAAAATGCTCTGAACGAGGAATCAAGAGGGGAAGAGCAAGTGCTTGAAGCATCCGGAGACGGCGATAAAGCTGTCAGCGCACGGGTTTATGAGGACTATTTCACCGGCTTCAGAAACGAAAGAAGCGAGCTGCGTGCAAAGGAGATCGAGTATCTCAGATTGATAATAAACGACTCGGGCACCGATGCCGAAACGCTTCAAAACGCGCAGGTTCGCCTGATCGAGCTTGTTGAAAACATGGAGCGCGAGTTTTCGATAGAGAGCATGATTCGCTCCAAGGGCTTTCTTGATGCGGCAGTAACATTCAGAAATGATGCTGTATCCGTGGTGATCAACGGCGACAGCCTCACGAATGAGGAGGTTGCAAGGATACTCGATATCGTCCGAACCGAAACGGGAGCGCCTGCAAGCAGGATAAGGATATCCCTGAGCGGAACTGTGTAATGCAATTCAATCTGTTTTTTGCGGTTTTTTGCAAAGCGGACGGTGCTATGTGCAGCAAAGCCGATGGAATTGGACAGAATTGTGTATAATTTATATAAAAATCTTGAATTATCCTCAATTATCCTTTACAATTCAACGGAAGTTTGGTATAATAAATCAGACTAAATAACGAGGAGGTGTCCATCTATGGATAACGAGAATCAGGTCATTACCGACATTCAGCTCAACGACAGCGGTAAAGTGGTGTTCGCACCCGATGTTATCGCAACAATCGCAAATCTTGCGGCAGCGGAGGTGGAAGGCGTTTCCGGTCTCGGAGGCGGCTTTGCCGACAGCATTACCGGCATCTTCGGAGGCAAGAAAAGCTATACCAAGGGCGTTCGCGTAGAAGTTGGCACCGAGGAAGTTGCCGTTGATCTCAGCATCAACGTTAAGTACGGCTGCAAGATCCAGGACGTCAGCAACAACGTTCAGACCGAGGTCAAAAACGCCATCGAGATGATGACGGGGCTTCGTGTTGTGGAGGTCAACGTTTTCGTTCAGTCCGTCACCTTTGAAGAGGAAAAGGCCGAAAAACCCGAAAAGAAAAAGGTCGAGGAATCGCGCGTTAAGTAACTCTTGCACCATCGGAGCCGGAAGCGCATTTGTTTCCGGCTCCAAGGCGATTTGATACATACCGCATTTTTTAACGGAGAAATATCATGAAGAACGATAAAGCGAATAAATCAATAGTCTTTGCCGCTTTGGCTGTGCTTTGCGGCGTGTTCATTCTTTTGATGCTCGCTTCGTGGGGCATCGCCGATCTTGAGAGCTTTTCTCATTATCTCGCCGATGGGCACACGGCAGTGAGAGTGCTGCTCGGCATGCTTTTCCTTGTCGCTCTCTGCGGCGGAGTGTTCGCCATGATATGCCTGTTCAAGATCGGCAAGGCGCTCGATCCCTCCGAAATGAACCTTCTCAAGCAATCGGGCGGAGGCACCTCCTATATCAGCAGCGATGCCGTTGCAGGAATGATCCAGAGGGTGCTCAAGGCCGATAAACGCATCAAGAGCGCCGCATGCAGGGTCAATCCTGTTGAGGATGGCATAACCGCCGATATCAAACTGACCGCTTTTGCGGGAGGCGACCTTGCGGAGCTTTGCTCCAATGTTCAGAGCCGTGTTAAAGCGGAGGTCGAGTCCGCCACAGGCATCCCCGTGCGCAACGTTGCCGTTTCGATCGTTCAAACCGTTGAAAGCGGCACTCCCCAAGCTGAAAAGAGGGTGAACTGATGTATCTCAAACGGGTTCTTGCTTTCATAACGCACCATAAGGTTCAGATATCTCTGGTTCTTATAGGCCTTGTGAGCGCAATACTCATGCTTACGATCGGCTTTTTCAGAACTCTTTTGATTCTCCTTTTCACCGTTCCCGGCGGAGCGTACGGCTATCTTGTGGATAAGCTCGGCTTCTCCAAGGCGAATGAAGCGATCGTTGAATTTTTTAAAGGTCTGAAAAAGTGAGCTTCGAGCATCACTAAAACGCTTTATACTTAGGAACAACAAATATTAATTATGAGCAGAAAAACAGCAAGGGAAGTTGCAATGAAGCTGACGTATGAAAAAATGTTCGGCTGCGATGACACCTATTACGACGTACTTGAAAAATCCGGCATCGAGGAGGAACCCACGAGCGCCGATATAGAATTTGCTTCACGCATGGTTTGCGGCGTTCAGGAAAACCTCGAGCAGATCGACGGCGTTCTTTCCGAGGCTGCCGTCGGTTGGACAGTCGACCGCATGCCGAAGGTCGATCTCTCCATCCTGCGCAACGCGGTATACGAGATATGCTTTGCAAAGGACGTTCCGGCCGCCGTTGCAGTTAACGAAGCCGTGGAGCTTGCAAAAACCTTTTGCGACGAGAAATCGCCCCGCTTTATAAACGGCGTTCTCGGCAAGGTGGTTCGCTCCGGGGAATGACCCTGATCTATGAGCGATCCAAATAAAAATCAAATATTCATCGGCATAGATACAAGCTGCTATACTTCATCCGCAGCTTGTGTTTGTATTGACGGGATCCTTGCGGATAAGCGCCGTCTTTTGAGCGTCAAGCTCGGGGATCGCGGCCTTCGCCAGAGCGATGGCGTTTTTCAGCATACGCGTAATATGATCGAGCTCATGCCGGAGCTTTTAAACGGTATCGATGCGGACAGGCTCGGAGGCATAGGTGTTTCGATCCGCCCGAGCGGCAGGGAAAACAGCTATATGCCCGTTTTTCTCGTGGGTAAGCTCCTTGCTGAAACCGTCGGTGCTTCGCGCGGCGTTCCCGTATTTGGCTTCACGCATCAGCAGGGGCATATTCGCGCCGCGCTGATGGGACACGAGGAGCTGATATCAAAGCCGTTCTATGCGTTTCATCTCAGCGGAGGAACGAGCGATCTGCTTGCCGTGGATGAAGCGCTGAATGTTGAGCGCATCGGCGGATCGAGCGATATAAACGCGGGTCAGCTCGTGGATCGCATCGGCGTAAAGCTCGGTCTTTCGTTTCCCGCGGGAAAGCAGCTCGAGAAGCTGGCGATCGAGGCGGGAGAACGCGGCGTTTTGCTGCCCTCAAGCGTGAACGGCCTCGAATTCTCCTTTTCGGGTGCTGAGACAAAGGCGGCGCATGCGCTTGAAAAAGGCGAGTCGCCTGAAAGAACGGCCTTCTCGGTGTTCGATCTTATAGCGCGTACACTTGCAAAGGCCGTTGAAAATGCCGCAGAGCACTCCAAAGAGCGTGCGAGCTTCCTTTTTGCAGGGGGAGTTGCTTCAAGCAGCCTTTTAAGAAGGCTGCTAAGCGAGCGCCTGCGCGGATCGAATGCAAGGCTGTTCTTCTCAAGACCCGAGCTTTCAAGCGATAATGCCGTTGGTGCCGCGCTGCTTTGCATGGACAATATGCTCGGCAAATAGATTCAGAATCAAGGAGCTTTTATGGCAAATATTATAGACGGAAAGAAGCTTGCTCTTGAGCTGCGCGATGAATGCGCAAAAAGAGTTTCTGATTTGAAAAATGCGGGAATAGAACCGAGGCTTGACGTTGTCATAGTCGGCGACGATCCCGCTTCCCATCAATACGTGAACAGCCGCATGAAGGACTGCAGCGATATAGGTCTCACGAGCATGACGCACGTTCTTGATGCGGGCATTGAGCAAAGGGAGCTCACCGAGCTTCTTGACAATCTCAGCGCCGACAGCGCCGTTCACGGCATCCTGCTTCAAATGCCCCTTCCCAAGCACATGGATCAGGACGAGGTGCTTTCGCATATCTGCCCCGAAAAGGACGTGGACGGACTCACGGTGCTCAACGCTGGCGCACTTTTCTCGGGAAGAGAAGGCTTTGCGCCCTGCACTCCGAGCTCGATAATGCATCTAATCAAGAGCACGGGAGTGCCCATCAAGGGCAAAAACGCCGTTGTCGTAGGCAGAAGCATAGTCGTAGGCAAGCCCGCCGCGCTGCTGCTGCTCGCCGAGCATGCAACGGTCACGGTATGCCACTCAAGAACAGTGGACCTTAAGGCGCATCTTCAAAATGCGGATATCGTTGTTGCCGCAGTCGGCGTCGCAAATCTCATCACGGGCGATATGCTCAAGCCCGGCGCGATAGTGGTCGATGCCGGCATCAACAGGGTCGATGGAAAAACGGTTGGCGACGTTGAATTCGAAACAGCCGAAAAGGTAGCAACCGAGTCAGAAGAGACCGCCGAAACGGCAGAAGCAGCCGAAGAGGCGGCAGCTGAGTCGGAAGAGATCACCGAAACGGCAGAAGCAGCCGA
>CADBGC010000107.1 GCA_902794055.1 uncultured Eubacteriales bacterium
CGACACCGAAACCGTACACAGCTTCTATTCCGCGCTCGATGATAAGGGCAATCTGCTCGGTTATGTCGCCTCCTCCCGCGAATACGGCTATGGTGGCGATATCGGGGTAGTCGTTGGATTGGACAACAAAGGCAAGGTCGTTGGCACCGTTATCGGCGGCAACGGCGATTTCTCCGAAACTGCAGGTCTCGGCGCCAAGGTGAAGGACGAAGCCTTTGCAAAGCAGTTCATCGGAATGGACTATTCAGGCTCCGAAGTGAAATACAGCGAGGGCGGCGGCGGATACGTGATCCCCGCAGGCTCGATCTTCGTTCAAAAAGCCGACAGCGGCGACGAGGGCGGCATCGATGCTATCAGCGGCGCCACCTATTCCTCTAAAGCCGTAATCACGGCCTTCAACAACACCTGCTCCGAGCTGTATAAGCTCATCGGCGAATAACGGGGGTGAGAGCATGAGTAAAGCAGGAAAAGTTTTTACCAACGGTCTTTTCAATGAGAATCCGACCTTCCGTCTCGTTCTCGGAACATGTCCCACGCTTGCCGTAACCACTCAGGCGATGAACGGCATCGGCATGGGCTTGGCCGCGACCTTCGTTCTTCTTGGAAGCAATATAGTAATATCGCTTCTTCGCAAGTTCATACCCGATAAGGTTCGCATCCCTGCGTTCATCGTTATCATCTGTATGTTCGTTACTTCCGTTCAGATGCTGATGCACGCATTTGTGCCGGAGCTTTATAAATCGCTCGGCATCTTCATACCGCTGATCGTTGTCAACTGCATAATCCTTGCGCGTGCGGAAGCTTTTGCATCGAAAAACAGCGTGCTGTATTCAGCGATCGACGGTTTCGGCATGGGCATCGGATTCACCGTTGCGATAACCGCGATCGGCGCTATCCGCGAGCTCATCGGCAACGGCACTATCTTCGGCGCAAGCGTTTTCGGCTCGGGCTTTGAGCCCATGCTCATCGCGGCGCTCGCACCCGGCGGCTTCATCGTTTTCGGACTTATGCTCGCGCTTGTGAATGCCGTATCGAATAGGGACAAGAAAGACGTCGAGGCCGAATGTGCGCTCGATGAGAAGGAGGCAGCATAATGAATGATTTTGCAAAGCTTCTCGTACTGCTCGTAACGAGCATACTTTCAAACAACTTCATCTTCTCGCGCTTCCTCGGCTGCTGCCCGTTCCTCGGCGTTTCCAATAAGGTCGAAACGGCCGCGGGCATGGGCATGGCGGTAACCTTCGTTATGGCGCTCGCCTCGCTGTTCACTTGGCTTGTGTATAATTTTATACTCGTTCCGCTCGGGCTCGAGTATCTGCAGACGATGAGCTTCATCCTCGTTATCGCAAGTCTCGTGCAGTTTGTTGAAATGTTCCTCAAAAAGAGCAGCCCTTCGTTGTACAAGAGCCTCGGAATCTATCTGCCTCTGATCACCACGAACTGCGCGGTGCTCGGCGCAACGCTCATCAATATCGAGCAGAGCTACAACCTGCTGTTCGCGGTATCAAACGGCGTTTTCGGTGCTCTCGGCTTTATGCTTGCCATAGTGCTTATGGCGGGTGTTCGTGAAAGGCTCGAGTTTTCCAAAATGCCGAACGCGCTCAAGGGCTTCTCAAGCTCGCTCATCATCGCGGGTCTTATGAGCATAGCCTTCCTCGGCTTCTCGGGTATCGGCGGCTGATAGGCTAAAGGAGGTATTTACTTTATGAATTGGACTGCAATAATCATCGCGGGAGCCGTAATGGGCGCGCTTGCGATAGTGTTTGCCATCATACTCGGCGTTGCGGATAAGAAATTTGCCGTCGAGATCGATGCGCGCGTTCCCCAGATCACCGAATGTCTCGGCGGTGCAAACTGCGGTGCCTGCGGCTATGCGGGCTGTGCCGCGCTTGCGGAGGCCATCGTGCGTGGGGACGTTGCTCCAAACGCCTGCCCGGCCTCCAAGGGCGAGAAGATAAAGCGCATCTCGGAGCTTATGGGCGTTGAGGCTTCCGCTCAAACGCCAGCCGTTGCAAGGCTTATCTGCACGGGCGACTGCGAGACCGCTGCCGTGCGCTATCAGTACGACGGCGTGCCGAACTGCCGCATTGCGAACGGCCTTGCCGGCGGACCCAAGAAATGCACCTGGGCCTGCCTCGGCATGGGCGACTGCATTCGCGACTGCAAGTTCGGTGCGATAACGATGGGGGAGAACGGTCTTCCTCAGTTCAACAGCGCCAAATGCACGGGCTGCGGTGCCTGCGCAAAGCAGTGTCCGCGCGGCGCTATCGCGCTCGTTCCGACCTCTGCCAAGGTGCTCATCCTCTGCCGCAACGACGATGCCGGCAAGGAAGCCAAGGATAACTGCAAGAATGCCTGTATCGGCTGCCGCCGCTGCGAAAAGAGCTGCCCTGCGGGGGCGATCACACTCGTTGGCAAGCATTGCGTTATCGATCAGGATAAATGCATCGGCTGCCTTGAATGTTCCAAGCAGTGTCCTATGGGCTGCATAATTACGCTGTAAAAATTGATGCTCAAAAGCGGGCGCTCCGTTTCGGTGCGCCCGCTTTGCGTATGGAGTTTATAAGAGCTGAATCAGAGGGTGATGTCAACGCATTCTCGAACCGCGCAATGCTCGAAGTAGAGCTCCTCCAATGGTATCCAGCGCTGAATGAATTGGGTCAGCTTTTCCTCACCGTTTCTTGAAAGAATGCGCTCGCGCTGCTCCTTGGGGTCGATATCAAGGAAGAGCTTGAGATCGTAGTTTTCGCGAAGCTCGGGATGCAGGCAGTACGAGCCCTCGATGATCACAATGTGCGAGGCTTCAACGGAAACGGGATCTGAAAGCTTCATGCTCATGCAGTCGAACGGGCGATAGGAAAACGCTTTATTAACTAAAAGCTTTTCAAGAACCTCTTCTTTGAATCGCTCGTGATCCACGTTTCCACCCGGCGTTTTATAGCGCTGTTCGGTTCGCTGCTCATGCCGCGGATAAAAATCATCCATGTGGATAACCGTTATGATCGGCTTGGGTATCCTGCGTTCGATCGCGTTTTTAAGAGCGGTTGCAAGCGTGGTCTTACCGGAGCCGCAGCGTCCGTCGATCGCAATTATAAACGGGCGCTGAGGGAAGCCGCCGCGAAGCTTCAGCTCGCGATTTTCAAGCAGCTCGAGTATCCTGCTGACCTTCGATCTGATTTCATCTATCATAGTTTCACCTATAAAACTCTTAATGGTTCATTAGTTTTTATTGGTCGGTTCCGTGTTTATGCGGTTTCGCTCCATGGAGATCATAATAGTAGGTATCAGCACTATCTGCATTATGATGCCCGGGATCGCATTGAGTACCGCATCGGCAAGGAACACGTTAAAATCAAATGCGCTTCCGCTCAGTTTGAAAATAACGATACGAACTACAAGAAATACGATCCTTCCGAGCACCATCGATGAAATAAGCGCAGCGAGGAGCGAAACGGTTTTATTAACCTTTGCATCCAGCAGCTTTTTATAAATGAAGCCTGCAAAGAAGCCGTAAGCCGCAAGCTCGAAAGCCATTTCAACGGCGGTGGGGAAGAATGCGGGCATGCCGAAAAGCGGGGAACGAACGAGCGGCAGAAGAAAGCCAATAGCCAGTCCGTACGGCCAGCCCACTATCAGCGAGCAGAGGAACACGGGAAGATGCATCGGAAGCAGCATTCTGCCTATCTGCGGCACCTGCCCGGTAACGAAGGGAAGCACGAGTCCTATGGCGAAAAACATCGCTGTAACAACGAGCTTTTTAGTTGATATTTTGCGCATAGCTTTTCCTTTATCGGATAGAAAATCTTTTATTGAGCATCAGCTCTCAGCTGCAGATCTGAGCTCGTCCATCAAGGCGGGGATATCGATGCTCTGCGGGCACTGAACGGTGCAGGCACCGCAGCCGATGCAGTCCTTTGCGCTGTGCTCATGATCGTTTATGGCCCTTGCCGCGAACCTGCCGTTGAGCTTGAATTTATTGTAAATATCCATCATAACGGGGATATCGATCTCCATCGGGCAGCCCTCAACGCAGTAGCGGCAGGCTGTGCACGGAGCGGAGATCTGCTTTTTGAAATCCTTGCAAACCGAGAAGAGAAGCTCGGCATCCTCGTCACTCAGCGGCTCGGCATCGTTGAAGGTCTTTATATTGTCATCGGCCTGATCCAAAGTGGACATGCCGCTCAGTATCAGCTTGACGTTATCAAGCCGCATAAGGAACCTGAAAGCCCAAGATGGGATCGACCAATCGGGGTGAGCGGCCAGAAGCTGCGCCTCGGTCTCATCGGTAAGCTTCGCGAGCCTTCCTCCGCGCACAGGCTCCATAACGATCACGGGCAGTCCCGCTTTGGTCAGCATATCATACTGCGCTTTTGCATCATAAAACAGCCAGTCGAGATAGTTAAGCTGTATCTGTGCAAAATCCCAGCCTCCGAAATCGAGCATTTTGCGCATCGTTTCGAGCGAAGCGTGGAAAGAGAAGCCGAGATGGCGTATCTTGCCAAGCCTTTTTTGCTCGCGGAAGAATTCAACGCAGCCGTTGGTGAGATATGTATCCACCGTGCTGTCACCGATCGCATGGAGAAGATAGTAGTCGATATAGTCCATATCGAGCCGCTCAAGCTGCTCTTCAAACACAGCCTTAAAATCGGGATTCGCGCGGCAATTGTACTTGGTTGCAACGTGGAAGCTCTCGCGCGGATACTTCTTGAGCGCTGCGCCAACGAAGCCTTCGGATTCGCCGCCGTGGTAAACATAGGCGGTGTCATAGTAGTTCACGCCGTTGTTGTAAAGCCTGTCGATTATAGCGGCGGCTCTGTCAAAATCGATTTTGCCGTCCTCTGAAGTGGGAAGGCGCATATTGCCCATACCGAGCAGCGATACTTCGCTATCGCAAAAAGTTTTCGTTTTCATATTCTACCCTCGCTTGATTATTGAATTGCTGTTTGGTCGGTGTTGCTCATCTTCCGAAATTGCTGCCAGGAATATGGCTCCATTCCTTGTCGGTCTCGTCCTTGATATAAGTTTTGATGATCGCCTTGCAGTCAAGGCAGAGGTCGGAATAAACGGGGGCGATGCCGCTCCAAAGCGTTCCTCTCGTGAACTTAAGTCCGATAGCGCCGTTTTCGGTGGATTTGCCCCAGGTGATGCCTTCTTCGATCCTTTCGCTACCGCAGTACGGACATTTCATTCGATCAAAAGCCTCCTTTTGTTCATTTTGCTTATATTTTACCACATATTCTTTGATTCTTCAATAATAGAAACAAGAACTAATTTACTGCAATTATCATTCCGTTTGATGGAACAAAATATTTGGAATTATCGATAGGGCTGTTCCATTTTCTATAAGAGTATGTTATAATTAAAAAGCATTATTTTAATTCTAATGCCGTAAACGCAGTACGGCAAGCTTTTGGAGGTATCCCACTTGAGTCTTCTGCTCAGCAAGCTTCTTGCAGGATTTGTGATCGGCGCAGGCGCCATCATACCCGGCCTCAGCGGCGGCATCCTTGCCGTATCGATGGGTCTTTATCAGCCCACTATCGAGGCAGTCACCGGCTTTTTCAAAGCGCCTAAAAAGAACTTCAGGTTCCTTTTCCCGCTCGGAGTCGGCGGCATTATCGGTCTTGTTGTCTTTATGTTTCTTATAAAGCATACATTTGCAAAGTACCAAACGGAGGTCATTGCGCTGTTCCTTGGTCTTGTTGTCGGCAGTATCCCCAGCTTCTTTAAGGAGGCGAACGACGGCAAGCCTTTCAATAAAACAAATTTAATATTTGCGTTTCTCGGCTTTGCATTTGCTTTTTCCCTCGTTCTTCTGGACAGCTTTACGGGCGAAGCTCAAACGGCGAGCAGGGAACTTACGCCCATGCTTTCGGCGCTTGCAGGCGCGATAATCATGATGGGTATCGTGCTTCCCGGTGTCAGCACATCCTTCATACTCATAAATCTTAATATTTACGACAGCTTCCTCAACACCTTCACGAACTTCTTCAGCGATCCCGGCCGCAACATAGTGCTTGCTCTGTTTGCGGGCATCGGTGTGCTCGTTGTCGCCGTGCCGATGCTGTTCCTCGTTCGCAAGGTGCTTCTTAAA
This sequence comes from uncultured Eubacteriales bacterium, assembly GCA_902794055.1. GTDB lineage: Bacteria > Bacillota > Clostridia > Christensenellales > CAG-138 > PeH17. The sequence goes on from CADBGC010000107.1 coordinate 6,095, forward strand.
TACCATTGTCAATCGTTCTATTTCCTGTTCGGCGTGCTTTTGGCAACGCTTGCAGGCTGCGTAATAAAGGAGATACAGCGCAATTCAGGCGGCATAGCTCCTATTCGCATCGTTATTCTTATCGTTCTGCTCGCTCTTGGCGTAGTTGCATCATTCTTTATGGATAAGGCGACACAGAAATTAAAACTTCGCCAGGAGGCTTCGGCAAATTGATTTTTACTTGGAGGCGCTGAATGCTGAAAAAGATCCTTGTCAATGAAGAGCTCCATCAATTCGGCGGCAGCGGCGTTGTTCATGCTGCCCGCTCCGAAGAGCTATGCACTCGCCTTGCGGACGAGCTTGAGGGAAAGGTTCAGCTGATCTATCTCGATCCGCCCTTCGGCACCGGCGGCGCGTTTGAGTTTAAGGATAAGTCAACCGTATGCGCCTATTCCGATGCTTTGAGCATTCCGCAGCTTACCTCAATGATGAGAACCGTTCTTTCCGCTTGCCACAGGCTTCTGTGCGCAAGCGGTTCTTTATATCTCCACGTTGATTATCGATTGAGTGCAAGGATGCGCATCCTTCTTGACGAGATCTTCGGTGAGGAGAATTTTATGAACGAGATAATCTGGTCGTATCGTTCGGGCGGCAGGTCAACGAGGCATTTCTCAAGGAAACACGACAATATCCTTTTCTATCGTAAATCAAAAAACGTTTATTTCAATATCGAGGCAACGGGAAGCCCGAGAGGGAGCGCTCGAAAAAACCACATGAAGCGCCGCGCCGATGAGGATGGGCGAATCTACTATTCGATCAAAACAGGCGGTAAAGAGTATCGATACTATGAGGACGATCTCGTGTTCCCTTCGGATGTTTGGGATGATATCGAGCATCTGCATCAGCGCGATCCCGAGCGAACGGGCTTCAACACTCAAAAGCCACTTGCGTTGTTAAAACGAATAATTTCTGCATCATCAAAAGAAGGGAACACAGTGCTCGACTTCTTTGGAGGCAGCGGAACCACCGCAGAGGCTGCGGCTCTGCTCGGGCGAAGCTTTATTTCGGTGGACTGCGGAGACGCATCCATGCTTGCCACAAGAA
>CADBGC010000108.1 GCA_902794055.1 uncultured Eubacteriales bacterium
CTTCCCAGGATAAGATTCGCAAAGGGCTTTTCAATAAGATAGGTCGCCAGCACCGCCGCCACGAACGCCGCAACGGTTATGATGAGCGCGTATTTATTCATCCACACCCGATCGCCGAGCTGATTGGGCGGGGTCGTGCCCTCCCAATGCGGTATGCGCCAAACGGATTTGAGCTGCACCGCGAGCCATTGATGCCAGATATAAAGGTTGTAGGAAATGCCCGCAAGGAAGCGCATAAGGCGGTTTGAGAAGATGAAGCGATACCATTTCGCCGCGAGCGCGGTGGAGAGGATGAACACCGAGAACGCCGCCGTCAGCCGCGCCCTTTCCGAAACCTGCCAAAGCTGCGCGGGCGCAGATTGAAGCTTTGCGCATTCGTTTATCATGGAAACGATATAAACTATGCTCAAAACCGAAAGCACCGTGCATATCACCGCCATGCCGCGGCTTCTGTCGGTGTATTTCGCAATCAGAACGAAGATGAGCGATGCGAGCATACCGTTTGCGTAGGTTCCCATGAACGCGGGAAGCTGGTTTATAAACATCGAAACGTTTATGCCCGTTTTCAAAACGTAGGTCTTTTCCCACCAGATCGATATCGCGTGGAAAAGAACGAAAACTACGCCGATGCAGATAAACGAAACGGTCTTTGCCTTGCTGCTCTCAAGCTTTTTATCGGTGCGCAGCAGCTCTGCAATGAACGGGAAGAGGATATAGAACCAAACCTCGATAGCCACCGTCCAGAGCACGACGTCGAGCTTCGTTGCGATATAGGTTTTATAAAAAAGCGTTTGGGTGAATGTGAGGTGCGTAACAAGATCGCGGATAGCATCGCCCGTATTCGCGTACAGCTTTCCGGGCAGTGCAACGAAGAAAAACAGCACCAGCACCGCGAAAAGATAGCTCGGCACTATGCGCGCAACGCGCCGCCTCGCGTAGTCCTTCCAGCTTGCAAGGCTTTCGCCCATCACGATATGCCTCATCAGCGGCAAAAACAGAAGAAAGCCGCTCAGAAGCACCATCATATCCACAAAAAGATAGCCAACGCGGGCTATCGGCGTGAAATCGAGCTGCTTCAGGCCGATGGACGCAAGAAACGGCGTTTTTATCGTTGGAAATATCCAGGTCTGCTGCCAGAAATGGAAGATAAGAACGATTATAACGCTTATCGCGCGGATACCGTCCAAAACGTCGATATACTTAGAATTTATGCTCCGATCCAAGCTCTTTTCAAGCTTCGGCTCTCCGCGCTTGAAGATTCCCTTTAATGCCATATTTCCTCCCTGAAAGCATATAATACATAAATAATACCATCAAAGAGGCTTTTTTTCAATAGTAAAAAGCAGATCGAGCTCAGTCTATGCGCTTTAAGTCCGCAAGGTCAACGAGTATCACGTCATCCCCTATCTTCTGTATCTTGCAGTACGGAATCACCAGCTCCTCGGCGTTTTTGATAAGCCCGAGCATTCTCGGCGGCCCGGGAACGACTATTGAGCATATCGTGCCCGTGCAGTCGTCCAGCTCCAGATCGCAGATATACCCAAGCCGCGCTCCGTCGCAAATGTTGATTATCTCCTTCTGTTTAAGCTCAGTATAGGTTGTGTTCGCCATGCTTTCGCCGCCCTTCGTCGTTTTTCCCAATTATATGGCGGCGCATAGCTGAAAATTCCTGCTTTTTCGCGCCGCCCTGTTGTATTGAAGCGAGCGATGGGTTATAATCATTGGGTGCATCCGCATCGTTTCAAGCGGAAAAATATGGTATAAATTGTAATTTTATAAAAGAAAAAGGAGCGCTCTTAATGATAAAAGCGGTACTGTTCGATCTTGACGGCACGCTTCTGCCTATGGATCAGGATGAATTCACAAACGGTTATTTCAAATTCCTTGTTAAAAAGCTTGCGCCGCACGGCTACGAGCCCGAGGCGCTTATAAAGGCAATCTGGCACGGCACCGCCGCGATGGTCAAAAATGACGGCTCGCGCACCAATGAGGAGGCGTTTTGGGCGGATTTCGCGAATACCTGCGGCGAGCGCGTGATGTCGGATGCGCCCATCTTCGAGGAATTCTACGCTGTCGAATTTCTAAACGCAAAAAGCTTCTGCGGCTATGATGAAAACGCCGCCAAAACGGTTCGTTTTTTGAAGGATGCGGGAATTCGCATCGTGCTTGCGACAAATCCCATCTTCCCCGATGTCGCAACTCGCGCACGGATCGGCTGGGCGGGGCTTGAGCCCGAGGATTTTGAATTCTACACGACCTATGAAACCATCGGCTGCTGCAAGCCCAATCCCGAGTACTACGCGGAGATACTGCGCCGCCTTGAGCTTGAGCCGCAGGATTGCGTTATGGTCGGAAACGACGTTGGCGAGGATATGATAGCCGAAAAGCTCGGTATTCGCGTTTTCCTGCTCACCGACTGCCTTATCAACAAGGCAAACGAGGATATCTCCCGCTTCGCGCACGGCGGCTATGCGGAGCTTATGGACTATCTCAAAAAAGAAATGGAATAAGCCCCTGCACGAAACAAAGCCCTCCCTCCGGCATAGTATGATACGGACGGAGGGCGTTTTTTATGATAAGGCTTATAGCGCTGCACGGCAAGCTGAGCGGCTCCGCCGTGCTCAATTCAAGCGGCGGAAGAACCGAATTCACTCTGAAAATGCGGCAAAATATCTCGGGCGACTCGGCGGAAAGCCTTTGCGCGTTTCTCATTGCGCCCGATGCAAACGGAAATCTTCGCTTGGCGCGCGCGGAGATCGCAAACGGCGCGGGCGGCGCGAATATCGACGGCGTTCGCGGCATATTCATAACTGGCGGAAACTCGATCCTTGCCGAGGGCACGAGCGGCATGAGCGAAACCATGCTCGAGCGGGCGAGAGTGAAGCTTCGGCTGGAGCTTTCCCAAAATGGCGGCGCCGCGGAGCCGCATGGGGCGCAGGGGCGCGGCGAAGTTACCGCGCCAGGCAAGCCGAACGGGAAAGCGGAGAAAGAAGCGAAGCCCGAGGCTGCGCAAAGCGAGCAGTCGAGCGTTTCGCCCGTCACAAGGCGAATCTTGAGTCAGGCCAAGGCGCTCTTCGGCGCGGGTGATTCGGATGCTTTTTTATTCGACGATGCGCCCGCATCCGAGGATAAGCCCCCGCCCCCCGCTTCGCCCGAAGTCGAACCGTATATGCCCGATGCAGAGGCGGTCAAAAACCCCTTCCCCGCGCTTTTTCCAAACTCAAGCTGGCGAAAAAAGGCGGGCGAAGCGGCACTTTCGGGCAAGGTCAAGCACCGAGGGCGGCTGTACGCCGTTGCCGCCGTTCCCCGCGAGGGGCGGTTTCCGCCGAACGAGCTTTCGCCGTTTTCCAATATCCGAAGGGCGAGGGGCGAGGACGGAAAAATGTATTGGCTTGGGATAAAACGGCTTTAGCAAAAAGCGGCCGCTTCGAAATTGAAGCCGCCGCTTTTCGCTGTTATAAACATCTTTTTACTTATCACCAAACGCCTAAAAAGCCCGCGCCCTCCGTCGTGTAGAGCAGCGCACCGTTTTGATCGAAAACCCGCCTGTGGCCGCCCTGCATCCAATAAAGATCGTCTTCGGCATACGGCACGGTATGATCCAAACAGATCCATTCCTTTACCGCAAATCCGCTCTTTGTGTACAGGTCCACGCGCAGTATCAGATAATCCTCGGTCTTGATGTCCGTATCGATCAAAATGTACTCGTCCTTCAGCACCTTTTCGGTTATATCCGCGGTTCGAACCTCTTTTCCGCCCGTGATATAGACGGCGTTGACCACTTGGATATCATCATAGAATACGGGCGAAACAGCAAGGTCGTATGTGCCGCCGATAATCCTTCCGTTTCTTATCTCAAGCTCATTTGTATGAAGATTCGGCACGGGCAGAACACTCTCATATAGTGTCCCCATCCAATCCTGATACTCAACGGTCGATCTCTCGCCTTCCTTAATAACGAGCTTCGCCTCGCCTAAATCCGCGAAAATATTCTCGCTGAATTCGCCGATCAACGCGCCGTCCTCGCGCACCGTGAGCGGAACGCTCTTGCCGCCAACGCTGAAGAAGCCGCTCGTTTCGGAGGTGTATTCCTTCAAAAATGCGCTGAGCTGAACCGTTGCGGTTTGATTTTCAAGCTCCGCATCCTTAATCTCCCATTGGAAATCGAAAACGCGCTTCTCCTCTTCCTCAAGCCTGCTTTCAAGCTCACTTATCGCTCGGTTCAGATCGTTTATTCTGCTGTGCATGGCGCCTTGCAGCGAATCAAGCTGCGATCTCAGCGAACTTGTGTTTAAAAAAGTCAGCAGCACAAGCACGAACATAGTCACCTTATAGATAAGGCTCGCCATTGTGCGCGGCTCGGGCATATTGCTGTGCGCATCGCGCTGCTCGCCCCTTGCTATCCTATCCAGCCGCCTGTTGTATAGAATAATGCTGATAATGATTATGACCGCCGCCAGAATAAGCACAGGCAGCATGGTTACCGAATATGCTTCCATTTCTCTCTCCTCCTTTAAATACCGAAAAATCTTTTAAACTCGCTGTAATAGCTCCGCGTAACGTCCACAAGCCTTCCGCCCGAAAGCGTTAAAACAAATTTCATGGACAGCGCGGGGCGGATCTTTTTAACATGCTTTTTGGAGATTATCACGGATTTGCTTATCCTAATAAACTCCTTCGGATCGAGCAGCTCCTCAAGCCTGTATATGCGCTCCTGCGCAAGATATGTGCCGCGCTCGGTATGCACCTCTATATCCTTGCCGAACGCCTCTATGCAAACTATCTCGTCCGCAGCAAGGCGCATACTCTCCCGCTCCCCGTTTCGCACGGAGATGAACGACGGATACCTTTGCGCTTCGGTTATGATATAGGGCGCATCGTCCGCAAGCTCGATCCCGCGCTCCGATAGAAACGCCTTTATCTCCTCGAGCTTTTCATCCGAGACCGATAAACGAAACCTCATGGCGCACCTCCTTTCCCTCTCGCAAAGCATGATAACAGAAAAGAAACGAGAAAACAACCGTTTTGAAACAAGCTGCACGGTTATTCGGAACAAGATGCAAAAGAGCCGTACGCATGGCGCACGACTCTTTGAATTTGCTGCTTCAAGCCGAGCGTATCGGCTCAAAGCGCTGTTCCGAATCATCAGTTTTTCTTCAGTTTTTCTTCCTGCTGTCGTAATCCGCTTCGATGCTCTCTTTCCAAGCTCTTCCAAGGCTCTTGCTCTTGCGAACGGTGGATATGGCCTCGCTCATGACCGAGAAATTGAGCGCGGTGCCGGCGGCGTCGCAGCAGTAGTTGACTGCGCGATCCTCCGAGATGCCGAAATGCTTTGCGGTCTCGATGGCATCGATGTTCGCGCCAAGGAAGATAAACTCCCAGCCCTTCTCCTTCTTCTCCTCGATAAGCTTCTTCACCTTATCCGAAGAATACTCGCGGCTGGCGTTCTCCATGCCGTCCGTGGTGATGATGAACAGCGTATGCTCCGGAACGTCCTCCTCGCGGGCGTACTTATGCACGTTTGAGATGTGGTGCACCGCCCCGCCGATGGCATCCAGAAGCGCGGTGCAGCCGCGAACGAAGTAGTCCTTTTCGGTCATCTTCTCCACCTTTTCAAGCGGAACGCGGTCGTGGAGCACCTCGCTCACGCCGTCGAACAGCACCGTGGAGACCAGCGCCTCGCCCTCCTCCTTCCTCTGCTTCTCGATCATGGAGTTGAAGCCGCCGATGGTGTCGCCCTCAAGGCCGCTCATGGAGCCGCTGCGGTCAAGGATGAATACGATCTCTGTAAGGTTCTTTTTCATGGTTTTGTCCTCCGATACTTTGTTTTATTGGTGAGTCTTTCCGCCGTGGGCTCTTGCCCATCCTGCGGGGCTTTGCTCACCCTGTGACTGCATTATAACAAAGCAGCGGAGGGCGTTGGTCGCTTGGGAGGCGACAAAAAAGCAGTCGGTTGTGAACACGTCGACTGCTTTTGTTTTCTTTGGTTTACTTCTCTTCCGTATTCGCTTTAATTGGTATAAAACAAGCTACTATAAAAACTATCCCTGCGATCAGATAAAGTATGCCGCCTATTTCAAGAGTTGCATTAACCACTCTTGATGATTCAGCATATTCATAAAGCGGGTATCCGATGCAGATTATCGCGATAACTCCGGCCATTATGCGCACCGTGCGATCTTTGAGAAAGGAAAGAAAATATGCAACTCCAAGACCAATGGGAACAAGAACTTCTGCACCGGTTGCTGCAGCAATATAGCTTTCATATAATGTTGTTTTTACCAGATCATAGCCCCATGCTTTTACAGTTGCAAAAGGAAGGAACCACGATACAAAGATAAATATACACGCAACTATGCCTATACCATAAGCATCAAAGTTGCTCCCATGTTCTATATTAGCAGCACTCTTAACAGGTATAGTATCGGCTTCATTGATTTCGGCGCCATTATCGGAGTTTCTCGCAACAATGATTTTGTCCACCTTCTCTCCGCATACCGTGCAGTATGCCGCATCCTTTACCAACTGAGCTCCGCATTTTGAGCAAAACATGTTCTTTCTCCTTGATTGGATTTTGCGAATCACCCGCTGAAACAATTATAGCGATTTTTCCGCTAAAGCGCAAGTTTAGCGAACCATTCGCTTATAATATATTTGATGATAAAGAAGGTTCAATACAAAAGACTTCGCGATTTAAGAGAGGATCACGACCTAACGCAGGTTCAGGTCGCGAAAATGCTTTCTTGCAGTCAGCGGGTATACAGCAATTACGAGCGCGGGGATATAGACATACCCACGTATGTTTTGATAGAGCTTTCCAATTTTTACGGCGTTTCGGTTGATTATCTGCTCGGGCTTACGGATAATCCGAAAAGGAATACTTGAGCTTTTGGCTTCGGGGCAGACTTCCCTACCCCGCCCCACAATCAAGCTAAACTTAAAAACCTCTCGGAACGGCGTTCCAAGAGGCTTTGTTCATCTATGAACTATTTGATCTGCCTGCTTTCGAGATACGCAAGAAGAGAACCTGTTTTTCGAGCTTTATTCTTTGACCTTTGAACAAGCGTTATAATGCCCGCTATGATCAGCCAC
>CADBGC010000109.1 GCA_902794055.1 uncultured Eubacteriales bacterium
TACGGCTTAGACACATCCGAGTATGATGTCATCAAGGGCTGGAGAGCAAATGCATCATACTTCTATATTGCAAGAGAGTTTGTGCGCGATAATATCGATATCGATATCATTGAAGAACTTCTTTCTCTCGGCGGCTTGGGTATTCAGCATTGTATCAAGACGGAAAGGGCATACTCAAAGCTTCGTGAAATAAGCGAGGATATGATTACGGTAGATTTTGTGGAATGCAACGCAAGATACAACGCGAGGGATGCTCAAGCCAGGCGGAATATGCGTGAGCTCGTGGATTCGGATGCGAATAAGGTCACTAAAGTTTTCAGCACTTTGATCGAGGGGTGAAAAATGATGCAGGCATATTCAAAGGACTATCTGAACGATGTTGTCGAGAATCAGGGGAAGCTGTTTGACTATGTTGCTCAAACTTATCCGGATAAGGACACGAAGGATTTTATTCAAACCTATATGCTCAGCAGGACGAGAAAGAGCATAGACGAAGCGAAAGCGTATGTAAACACAATGGACTCCAAGAGCCTGTGGCGGTATTTTACCGAAACCGAAAACTACGCCCTCAAGCCGGGGACAGCCATGGATGGCTTTATTCCCGATTGGATAGGAGAATTCTACGCCTACTACCAGTGGTACTATAATATTCCGAGTGCTGAAATTGTGAAGAAGATCCCTATCGAATACCTGATGAACGCCTATCACGGGCTTCACGATCTTGAGCTTGACCTTGCCGTTAAGAAGGTCGGTGAGATTCAATGATCATCTGTTTTCACAATCCCGATGAAGAGAACGGCTATCTCAGCAATTGGTATCCGTCAAGGTTCATATTTGCGGGAATTGAGTTTTCGTCAATGGAGCAATGCATGATGTATCAAAAGGCATTGCTTTTTAACGATACAGAAATCGCGGTGAAGATCATTCGGACGGATGATGCTTACGAGGTCAAGCAACTTGGCAGGCTTGTATCGGGATACAACGACCATATTTGGAGCGGCGTAAGGCAGATAGCAGTGTATGAAGGGCTTGCAGCAAAGTTCACCCAGAACGAAGAATTGAAACAGATGCTTCTTTCAACGGGTGATGCGGTGTTGGCAGAATGCGCTGTAAAAGACCGTGTTTGGGGCATAGGTCTCTCGATGACCGATCCCGAACGCTTCGATATGAGCAAACGGAAAGGTCAAAATCTTCTCGGCTATGCTTTGGTGAAGGTTAGAGAAAAGCTGCAAACAAATTTTTAACGATGGAGGCAGGGAATGATGAAAGTCGCATACCCGATAGTGCTCATTCCGGCCGAGACCGGATTCGTTGTCTATATCCCGGATTTTGATATAAACACCCAAGGGCATAATTACGATAATGCCATCTATATGGCGAAAGATGCAATCCGACTTATGATGATCGATCTTGAAGCTGACGGGCGGTCGATACCTTCACCCTCGGCAATCGAATCCGTTGAACATGCTGAAGGTGAAACGGTAATCCTGGTCGATGTAGTTTTTGATGAGTAACAAGATTTGAAAAGGTCTCAAAACAACATCCTCAAACGATCGCCGATTCCGTGCTATACTTCCTACATACCAATTACATCTGGAGGTATTCTATGGAAACTGAATCAAGAAGACGCAACATGGAGACATCAAGTAATGGGCTGAGGTTCTGTGAATACGATAGTATTCCGTTGTTGTTGAATGCAAAAGACATCATGCATCTGCTTGGCTTATCGCGAACAAATGTTTACTACTTGCTCAATGCCGATGATTTTCCGGCAATAGTAATCGGGAAGCGAAGACTTGTCCACAAAGAGAAGTTGTTTGATTGGCTTGAAGCTCATGAGCAAAAAGCATCGGGCAAAACAAAAAAGCAAGGAAAAACGATCCGTACAGTTTGAGAAATCTTTATCTTCGAACATAAATAACTTGCAAATACAAGCTCTTTATGCTATAATGACAGCATTGAAAGTACTGTTTGCTTGAAAGAAGTTATTCTATGAAAGAATGTGTGAAGACCGCTCTGGCTTTCACACATTTTTCACACATATTCAATAAACAGTAGAACAAAAAGAAGGAATAAATGAACAATTTGATCAGTTGTTCAGTACGCTGTTTTTTCTTGTGTTATAAAGAAAAATGAATAAACGCTTGCCTTTTCAACTCGCCCGCTTCGACTACTCCTAAGCGAAAGGCCATTGGTTCGAATCCAATATGGTGCGCCAAATAACCCCGAAAAACATTGAGTTTTTCGGGGTTCGTTTTATAATTTTTACAGATAAACTTTACCACATAATTACCACATTTTTCGGATTGCCTTTCACTCTCCGTCATTTGTTTGGCACAATAAAACGCATGGGAAAATGGTTGCTCAAAGGCAATTTACCACATTTTACCACATTTTTATTATGATTCATTTAACATTTGGGCTATCTTATGCACTTATTTAACAAATAGAATAGCCTGATTGCAGCTTGTGTTTTGTGCAATCAGGCCGTTTTTTGAGCATTAGCTTTGATTATCCGTCCAAATGGTTGTTCAGAGCATCAATTGCGGAGCTCTCTTTGAATATTGATAGGTGAGTATAGATATTAAGTGTAATGGCAGTAGAGATAGAGCTCAATCGGGGGTTGCATTATCATACGCGATGTGATACACTCAATTTGTTTGATTATACATGCTGTTCCCATCGGGGCGGAAGGGCTTCTTCCTCAATTGGCTGCTTGCTGCAGCGGGATGCATGGTATTCGTGATGATTCGAAAAACAATAGAACGCTTTGCGTTGAAGGCGATCGGCAAGATGCCAGAGCAGCCTCAAAAGCGGACAGTTTGGAGGTTAAATTTATGAAAAAAGCGTTGGTTCTTTGCGCAACCGTTCCACATACGCTGTTGATCGAAAAGCTGAAGGAGCGCGGCTACCACACGATCGTGGCCGATATGAATCCGAACGCGCCCGCCGTTGCGACTGCGGACGAATTCGTTGCCATCAGCGCCTTCGATAAAGAAGCGATCACGGCATACGCCGCGGATAATTCCATCGATCTGGTGATATCATCCTGCTCGGAGCAGGCGAACTCCGTTAGCTGCTACGTTGGCGAAAAGCTCGATCTTCCGCATCCGTACAGCTATGAAACCAGCTTGGACGTAACGAACAAGGGCCGCATGAAGAAGCTGTTTAAGGCCGGCGGAGTTACCACTTCCGACTTCATGCTCTTTAGTGACGCTGCCGAGCTTGAGAATATCGCGCTTGATTTCCCCGTTGTTGTAAAGCCGGTCGATGCATACAGCTCCAAGGGCGTGCATAAAGCGGATTATTCGGATGAGCTTATCGAGTTTGCAAAGGATGCTCTGAGGGTCAGCCGTTCGGCGCAGGGTATCGTTGAAGGCTATTGCCCCGGAATAGAGATCCAGGTGGACTGTGTTGCCGTCGACGGGAAGGCGCATATCCTGATGACCAGAAGCAAGCGGACGCTCTCTCAAAACGCGATCGAGCTCAACTCTGGCGGCTCCAACGTTCCCGCTGAAATGACGGATGCCGAACTGGAGCAGGCGGGGGAGCTTGCACAGCGCATAGTTGATGCATTCAACCTCAAAAACACTCCGTTTTTCTATCAGGCCAGAATGGATAACGGCGTTATAAGCGTGCTCGAATTTGCGCCGCGTATCGGCGGAGGCTTGAGCTTCCAAATGGTCAAGCGCGCCACGGGCGTAGATATGGTCGATCTTTCCATACAGTCGTTCTTGGGCGAGACTGTGTCTTTGGACGATATGTTTGCTAAGCCGAAGCATCTCACGACGATCCTGCTTTATATGGAGCCCGGGATTTTCGGCTGCGTAACGGGGCTTGAAGAGCTTGTTCAGGATGGGACCGTTGATTACGGCGCCGTTTTGAAAAAGCGCGGCGATAAAGTGGGCGCCGACAGAACTTCCAGCAATCGTGCGGCAATGCTTCTTATGACTGCGGACTCCCGTGAAGAGATCGAGGAAAAGACCGCAAAAGTGTTCGATGCTATCGATATTCTGGATATCGACGGGATCAGCCGTTTGTCAAGAGGATAATGCCAAAGAATGCGATCTTTGCCGTGCGTGAATCGGAGTTGCGCGGAAGGAGCTTCCTCCGTTAAGACAATGGCTCGATTCGAACGAATTGAATAAATTGTAATAAAACGGGACCGAGCCGCAGCTCGGTCCTTTTTGCAAAACGGAATTCTTTTATTCGCTCATTATTCAAGCGAATCCCCGATCCATGAAAGAAGCTCGTCATCGCTGATGCTCATGGCAAATCTTCTGCCCTGCAGCCAGCTTCCGCTTCCTGTAAGCGCGGCAAGAGCATCATCGCTTGATCCGATGTCGCTTGAACCGGAGGTGCAGAAGGGGATAATGGTAATGCCGCTAAAATCGTGGGATTCTACAAAGGTATTCAGAATTCGCGGAGCCTGCCCCCACCAGACGGGATAGCCGAGGAAAACTACGGAATAGCCGTCGAGCGAAATATCCTCAGCGATCGCCGGTCTTGCGCTCGAATCGTTCTGCTCGGCGGAAGCGCGGGTGCTGCGGTCGTGATAATTAAGATCCTCTGCGGTGTACGGCTGCGCGGGAACTATCCCCGCGATATCCGCATCCGCAAGCCTCGCTATCCTTTCTGCAAGCAGCTTTGTGTTGCCGGTTGCCGAAAAATACAGCACGAGAACGCAGCTTTTATCGGTCGGAACTTCTGAAGTCTCCGTTGTATCGGTCGGCTGTGCGCTATCGGTCGGCTGTGCGCATTCTGTGGGTGCGGCGGTAAAGGCTGCCGATTGGGTGGGCTCAGCAGTGTTTTCCGAATTTGGAGATGAGGGCTGCTTTGCGCATGAGCTTATCGCAAGCGCAAGCATCAGCACTGCGGCAAATATCGAAGCTATCCTTTTCATTCCACAACACTGCATCAGAACTGTTCCGCCCATTTCTTCAACTCATCCGCGGGGGCGGAGGGGGAGAATTTGCGTCCGTCAAGCACCCTTGCACCCTGTGCGAGCGCCTGCATATTGGCAGCCGAGTCACCTATACCGCTTCCGCCGGAGGTGCAGAACGCTGCGACTGATTTTCCGGTGAAATCATAGCTTTCCATAAAGGTGTCGATTATGGACGGCTCACGGTACCACCAAACGGGGAAGCCGATGAGGATCGTATCGTATGCGGAAATATCGGTCGTTTCGGCGATCTCGGGTCGACAGGCACGATCCTGCATTTCAAGCGTGCTGCGGCTTTTTTTGTTTGTCCAATCAAGATCGGCTCTCGTGTAGGGCTGTTTGGGCGCTATCTCAAACAAGTCAGCGCCGACCGCTTCGGCCATCCTGCTTGCGAGCTTTGCGGTAACGCCGCTCGCAGAGAAATAAGCAACGAGTACTTTTTTCATTTTTTCATTCTCCTTAAAGGATTTTATTTGCAGCATTATTTCAGCGTTAAGCCGTCCTTGAAAGCTTCGCCGACGCGCCCGCAGACTTTGTAATAACCGTGGGTGTAGGGATCGAAGGCGATCGCTTCAAGCGAATCTATATCGACCTTGCCGTTCTTAATATGCGCTTCATCAACAGAGGTGCGCAGCACCTTTCCGATCACGCCGAGTCCTGTGGTATCGCTCTGATACTCGATAAACTCACATTCGAGCGCAATGGGCAGCTCGTTGATAACGGGCGCATCCACAAGTGCGGACTTTTCATAGCTCATGCCGGACTTTTTGAATTTATCGGGTTCGTTTTTCGCGCTGATCTCGCCGAACCAATCCGCCTCAACAACGTGCTTTGCATCTGCAATATGAACAACGAAGCCCTTGCGCGATTTGATGTTCTGCACGGTTTTGTGAGTTTCGGTAAGATTGAGCGCCACCATGTCGCGTGAAAGCATGGTGCCCCAGGCAGCGTTCATAACGTCCACGGTGCCGTCTTCGTTGAACGTGGAAACAAGCAGCACGGGCATGGGGAAAATGGCTTCGGTGGTTTTGATCTCGATCTTCATAATTCTTCCTCCTTAAAGACTTTCTTTGAGTATTTTAATCACTTCTTCGCGCTCAAGCTTCTTATAGCCGCCGTCGAAGATAAAGGTTGCATCAGCGATGCCTTCGATCATATCCTCTGTTGCGCCAAGCTCGGTAAGGTTCATCGCAACGCCGATCGTTTTCATCCAGCTTTCCATTGCGCAAAGACCTTCTTCTGCGACCTGCCTGTCGGCTTTGCCTGTTGCATCAACACCCCAGACCTCGGTTGCAAACCTTTTGAACTTGGCAATGCCGTAGGGCATTATATGGCGGTAATAGGGGAGTGAGACCGCGGAGAGTGTCATGCCATGCGTGGCATCGGTATAGCCGCCCGCCGCCTGACCGAGCATGTGCACCATCCAGTCGGTGGCTTTTCCGCAGGCTATAAGTGTGTTCAGCGCCCAGGTCGCCGCCCACATGATGTTCGAGCGTGCCTCGTAATCCTCGGGGTTTTCGATAGCGACGAGCGAATTGCGGATAACGGATTTCATAAGACCCTCGGCAAGATAATCGCTTACGTTGTCGTCCTCACCGGAAAAATACTGCTCGCAGATATGGTTGAAAATATCGTAGATACCGGCGACCATCTGGCGCTTGGGCAGGCTCATCGTGAAGCGCGGATTGAGAATTGAGAACTTGGGCATTACCTCCTCGCCGAAAACGTGCCCGATTTTCTGATGGGTCTCGTGGTTGGTGATAACGGAGCCGCCGTTCATCTCTGAGCCGGTGCCGGCCATAGTAAGCACGCAGCCAACGGGTACTATTTCGCAGGTAGGTTCATCGAACCTGATGAAGTACTTATCCCACGGATCCTCATCACAATGAACGGAAACGGATACCGCCTTTGCATAGTCGCAGCAGGAGCCGCCGCCAACGGCGAGAAGCAGGTCGGCCTTATGCTCGCGCGCGATTTTCACGCCTTCGCGGAGCTTTTCCGCCGTGGGATTTGGCATAACGCCCGCATCCTCGGCGATATTCTTTCCGCATTCCTTCAATATGGCGATAACGCTGTCGTAGATGCCGTTCTTTTTTATAGAACCGCCGCCGTAGA
>CADBGC010000110.1 GCA_902794055.1 uncultured Eubacteriales bacterium
GGAAGGCAAGAACGATAAGTATCAAACCACCGATGCCGATACCGCCCGCGCGAGTGACGTTGCTTGAGCCATGATGCGCGGAGCTGCCGGTGCTGTGGAACTGCTGATTGCCGGTGCCGCCGGAGCTCTGATAGCCGTTGCCGGTTGGACGGCTTGTGGGACGGCTCGAATAGCCCTCCTTCCTACCGACAGGACCTGTACCGAGTCCTTCGCCGCGTTTTTTCATGCTGTCGCTGCTTGCCTGACCGGTAACGTTCTTTTCACGCCCTCTTGGTCTGTTGTTTTCCATTCGGAAATACCTCCTTAAAACTTTGGTTGGAATTAGTGTGCCGTTTTCAGCGCAAAGCCGCTTATTGTTTTAAGCGCACACTTCAACGGATAAATTATACTCCCAATATACGAAAAATGCAATACACCTCCGATAAATGTCAACAAATAGTCTAAGTCGAAGCGGCTTTGCGCCCGTTGAAAACAAGTTTAACGCAAAACCGCCATAATTTAATCATTTTTTGTTGATTGGAATGAAAACTTAAGTGGCTTATGCCCACGGATTGCTGCTCTCTGGATCCCTGATGCCTGCAAGGATGTACTGCTCCCAAAGATACCATTTACCATCCTTTGCAAGGCGAACGTCCACGTAGCGCGGGCTGTCCGCACCGCCGGATTCGAGCCAGAGCCTCAGCATATTCTCCTGAATATCGGAATGAGGATTGGTGAAGGGGCTGACGGTGTACGGCTCCGAAGGGACGTAGTCGTTCTTATAAGTTGATCCCTTGAAGTAAGAACGCGGAACATAGTCCTTATCGCGGAAGCGATCGACGATAAACTGCTTGTCCATGCCGCTCAGCGGGCGCGGTCCGCGCAGATAGTCGAGCATTTTAAGGCTGAGTGCGCTGTCCTTGGGGTAATAGCAGAACGCAAGCACGGTCAGAGCAGCGGTATCGAACGGGTCAGAAAGCGCCGCCTGCGGAAGCTCCAAAAACTCCTCGTAGGTGTCGGGCAGTTTATCAAAAACAACGTCGGATCTCTTCTCGCCGAAATCCTTGGCCGCCTTTTTGACAGCATCATTCACCTTGTTTTTCAGATCATCAAAAATACTCATTTTTCCTCCTTTTGCATATAAAATGCGGTTGATTTAGAATTCGGAAAGAGACGGTATCAATGCCTCAGCCCAAAAAAACTATTCCTTCAAAGAGCTCCTCGATCGGAACGGAATCGATGCATCCGTCATCGATGATGGCTCGAACGAAGCTCCCGTCATCCAAGGCAAGATCGGCAAAGCGGCTGCCATCCGTCCTGAAATAGCTGAGAGCGGTTCCCGCTTCGAGCAACACTGTGCTAACGTCAATATCGCCGGCTTCGGTAACCAAATGAAGAGAGAGCGGCTGTTTGAGAGCGAACTCGATATCCGGTCTTATGATAAGGAAGTACTTATCCTCGGTTTTCGGCAGTCCGTCATCACCTACGGAATAAATCTTGGTTCCGTCGGCCGTGCCGAGAAGCTCTGTTCGAGAATAAAGAGCAAAGCTCTCCGGATCGACCATCGGCTGAACGAGCCTTACAGTGGCATCGTCCGAGGTTTCATAGGTGTATCCCCATGAGCCGTAGAACTCGCCCAAATGAACGATCGCATCATCCTCAAGCGAATAGACCGAAAGGAAACGGTAGTCGTTATCCGAAAGCATATCGAGATAAAGAAGATCGCGGCCGTTTGAATGAACGAAGTGTGGCTTCACTTCATAAACGCTGTTTATCTCGCTTTCAAGCGCGGCAGCGTTATACGCTATTCTAAGGGTTGGCTCGTCTTCAAGCTCGGCGGTTATTTTCAAGGAAGAGAGCTTGCCTTCGATAGGAGTTTTCAGTTCAAGATCAAGTGGAAACGCAAACGCGTAATTCTCGCATTTGGGAACGTAACGCTCGCTAACAATTTTGTTATAGTCGGAGAATGAAAGGAAAACCGAATACAGCTCAGACTCTGCACCGAACGGAGCTCCGTTTATCAAAACACGAAGCCCCGAGGGCTCGATCGTCCAAGCGAGCTTATCCGAAGGCGCGGAGAATTCGGCTATGAGCTCTGCATCCTCATCGAACGGTATCTCACCGTATGCTTTTTCAAGCTCCGCATAGATGCCTTGCTCGAGCTTTTGGATATCTGCCGCTACGTCGGACAGCATAAGCTGTGCGCCGGTCTCGGGGTCGAACGCTGCAGCATCGTATTTTAACACGGTTTGGCCGTTGATCGTTTCTCCGTGAACGAAAAGCATGCTTAAAACGGTTTCATCGGATGAGAACACATACGCATCATCCTTGAGTTCGGATACAGGAAAGCTTGCGAGGGAAGATAACAAGCTTGCCTCGCCCACTCTTTCCGCAAAATCGCCAAAACATTCGCTCGAGGCTTCGGTGCGCCTTTCATTCAGCGCTGTAAGTGCGCGATCGAGCATAGGGAACTTTTCTGCATCCCGAGCGTTCAGGCGAACGGAAGTAAAGGACGTTGAAACGCCGATATCATAGCGATTAGTGCTTATCTCGGAATAATCGGATGCTGTGGATAGATACGGCTGAATGAAAGCCGAGCGTTTCTCGTCATCAAAACCATCGGTATACACCTGCGCTGCGACGGTTTGCGCGTTGCCGCCCGTTCTTTCAAAAACATAATCCGCCTTTTCGGAGTTTCCCGAAAGGGTGATGCTGTAGCCATCGATTAAAGCAATATCGAAGCAATCGTAGTTGATACCTTTTTCATCAATCGTGCCGATATCGTATTTTTCGCCGGGAACTCCGCCGAACTCAAGGAAGCGAATTTGAATCGTTTCGCCGCTCGCAATGCCATAATATACGGGCTCTCCCCATGTGCCGAGCTCCGAAGAGCTGATATAAAGTTCTATCAGCTCCGAGCCAATATCATTTCGGAATTGAACATAGGCGGCTTCATCATTTTGTGTTTCGCTTGGCTTCGGAGCTGTGCTTGCGGTCGAACTCGGGTGCGGGTCATTTGTTGCGGGCGGGCGGGTAAACGGTTCAAGCGAACCGCCGCCATCGCAGGCAAGGCAAAAGAGCAGCATCGTTAAACCGAGCAGCAAAGCAATAAAACTTTTGAGCGATACTTTCATCGAAGAAAGCCTCCTTAACGGCAAAGACTAATCGGCTATTTTGATCGAGCGCAGCAGCGCATTAGCTTCAGCGGAATCATGAGCAAAGCGTGAGCCTGAAACGAGCACCGAGCTGCCGTTCACATCGGCATAAACCTGAAAACAATCCGCAACTCCGGCATATTTATACTTAACACCCTTCCAATGGAGCTTTCCCGCATCAAACTCAATATCCTCCCCGGAATTCAGCTCCTTGGTGGTTTTGATCGTGGTATCGATCTTTTCCATTGAAACGATATTGATTAGAAAATAGCTGAGCTCATCCCCTTTGCGCTGTACCCAAGCGGTGTTTGGATCGGATGCATCAAGTGCGCTTCCTCCAACAAGCTCCATGCCATCCGGAACGAAAACCGTAAGCTTCTGCCAAGAGGCTTCGTTGCCGGAAATATTGAGCTGCTCGCCCCCATCATCGTTGTTGCCCGAGCAGGCAAGAAGATGGATGCAAGCGGCGGCAAAACAAAGAGCAAGTGCGAAGGATAATAGTCGATACGCTTTTTTCATGTTGATTCTCCTATAAGATGGTTTGGTTTAGAATTAGTCGGAAACTAAGGATCAATCGACCGACGGCTTTATGATCGCCAGGTAGGTGCTCTCCGTTCCGTCGCTGTGCGTGATCGTGAATCGTGCTTCATTAGCATCCCCGCTCAGCACGATAAGGTCGCCATCAATAAGCACAATGTCGTAGATATCGTAATTGATAGAGTTTTCATCAATGGCACCGATATCCGCCATCTTGCCCGAGACTCCGTCGAAATCGGAAAAGCTCAAGCCAACCCTGTCTCCGCTGCGCACACCGATCCGCGTGGGCTTTTCACTCCAATCATCCTCAGATGCGCTGCTGAAATAGATATTTACAGCGGTTTCGAGTTCATTCTTGAAATGAAGCTCTTTCGGCGCGGTTTCACAACCAATCGGGAAAGCGGATAGAAGCAATATCAGTGCAGTGAAAGCGGCAAGCATTCGCAGCCTTGAAGCCATATTCACTCCTCCTTTCAGCGTTAAAACACGCAGAAAACAATTACTGTTAATAAGTACATTCGTTCGGCGAATAATATTCGCGAACAATCCACCGTATATATTTTACTATACTTATTGATTTTTTGCAACTGAAAAATGCGCGCAGTTTTTATGCGCGCAAAAATATCAAATTATTAAGAAGTTCGTTACGAAATAAAGCTATAGTATCTCGAGCATTCTTGGATCGAAGCTGTGCTTTCGTCTGATACGAGGCTCAAACAGGCGAATAGCAATAAGCGCTGCCGCAGCGGCACCGATGCCAATCAGCGCACCGGCAAGATCGCTTATCCTGCTGCCCAGCACAACGCCCAAAAGTAGCGCGATAAGCGGAATGCCGTAAAGGATGAGGCTTGCTTTGAACACAGCGCCCGAATGAAGCTCTATGCGCACCCTGTCGCCGACCTTGGCACCAAGGGTGTTTTCAAGCTCGATAACTGAGTTTCCGTCGCCAAACGAGGCGCAGGCATGGCAATCGCCGCAAGCTTTGAAGCGTTTGAAAACGATCGTCGCCTGATCGCCTTTGATTTCATGAACGGTACCGACAGCACTTAGGGATTCGTCCATAACGGCTCACTCGGTAAAGAAATCGACTATTTCATCGAGCTTCACCATATTCTCGATGCCGTCCATCATGTTTTTGATATTCGCGGCTCCGTCATTAAGCTCGTCATCGCCGATAACCACGGTGTACTGAGCACCTATCTTATTGGCATATTTGAATTGCGCCTTGATGCTTCTGTTCATGTGGTCGAATTCAGCGGGTATGCCCTTTTCGCGAAGCTGCCTTGCAAGATCGAATGCGAGCAGGCGCGCCTCATCGCCTGTGGCTGCAAAATAAACCTTAACGCGAGGCGGCTCGGGAAAGATCGCACTTGTGTTTTCCATAACGAGCAGGAGTCTTTCAAGCCCGAGACCGAAGCCGACAGCAGGAAGGGGCTGACCGCCGAGTTCTCCAACAAGATCGTTGTATCTGCCGCCGCCGCACACGGTACCCTGCGAGCCGATATTGTTTGATACGATCTCGAAAACGGGGCCGGTGTAGTAATCGAGGCCGCGAACGATATCGGTATCGATGGTATACTTCATTCCGCAGGCATCAAGATCGCGTTTTAGACCATCAAAATGCGCTTTGCAGTCATCGCAGAGGAAATCTATGGTGCGGGGCGCACCCTTGCAGATGATCCTGCACTTCTCCTCCTTGCAGTCGATGATGCGCATGGGATTGCGGTCAAGACGGGATCTGCAGGTTTGGCACATATCATCGATATGGCTTTCAAGATAGCTGCGCAGAGCGGTATTATAGTCCTTTCGACATTTACCGCAGCCGATGGAGTTTATGCGAAGCTCAAGATCGGTAAGACCAAGCCGCTTCAAAAGCTCGAGCGCAAGAAGCATTATCTCGGCATCCGCCTCGTGCGAAGGCGAGCCGAAAAGCTCCACGCCAAACTGGTGGTGCTCACGAAGCCTACCCGCCTGGGGCTTTTCATAGCGGAAAACCGGCGAGTTAAGATAAAACATCTTCTGAGGCATCGGTTCGTTGAAAAGGCGGTTTTCAAGAAATGCACGCACAACGCCCGCAGTACCCTCGGGCTTGAGGGTGATGGAGCGGTCGCCCTTATCCTTGAAGGTATACATCTCCTTCTGAACGATATCCGTGGTGTCGCCAACACCGCGCAAAAACAGCTCGGTGTGCTCGATAACGGGCGTTCTTATCTCGCTTATGCCGTAAAGACGGCAAAGCTCTCTAATAGTTGATTCAACGTACTGCCATTTATAGCTGTCCTGCGGCAGAACGTCCTTGGTTCCTTTCGGCGCCTGTATCTGCATGATCATTCCTCCTCAGTTATCTTAACTCCGAAAAGCTCGCTCGGCAATTCGGGATTTACCGTAACACTGCCCTCTCTGAATATCACTTCAACGCCGAACGGGGCAATGCTCATTGCGGCGATGCTTTGAAGCTTTGACTTCATGCTCGGGGCTATTACGGTATTATATGCCAAAGCTTTGGATTTGTCAAAACAAATATAGAGCGTGTCGCTGTCGCACCAATGCGCAGCGGATGCCTGTATCTGCATTCCCAAAAACATATCGTTCTGCATTGCAGCGGACATAAAGGCGTTGTAAAGCTCGTTTGCCTTTGATGAAGCTGCGGGGATCTCATAGCTGTTTGGAACTACGGGCGGCACGGGCTCGCCCTTCTCGATAATTTCTTCTCGCTTCTCCCCCATTCTTTCGTTTTGAGCTTCGGTATCATCAGCCCTCTTAACGGCAGAGACTGAAACGAAGCTGCCGTTTTTCAGCTTCTGCTCAAGCTGCTCGAGCCTGTCGGTAAGATTTATGGCCTCAGCGCGCTCCTCGGGATGGCAAACGGCAAGCAGAGTGCTTTCAAGCAGAACGCGCGGCATTATCGCGAATTTAAGCTCCTGCTGAAGCTTCATAAGCGCCGTTAGTGTGCGCTCGAGCCGCGCCTTGCCCGTGGTATCCGCCTGAACGATATAGCGCTGCATCATTTCACTCGTGCAGTCGATCATATCGGCACAATTTCCGAGAACCTTTGCAAACAGGAGCGAGCGGAAATGTGTGGAGATATCCTGAATAAAAACGCCCAGATCGCGCCCCGAGGACACGATGCGATCAATGCCGACCATGATGCTTGCCTGATCGCCGTTAATGACGGCATCCGCAAAATCAAAAAGGATATCCGAATTTACGCTTCCGAGCACGGAAAGCGCATCCGCCTCGGTGATATTCTCTCCGCAAAGGGAAAGGCATTGATCGGCAATGCTCAGGCAGTCGCGCATACCGCCCTCGGCGGC
>CADBGC010000111.1 GCA_902794055.1 uncultured Eubacteriales bacterium
TCATTTTTTACCTCCTTAGCAGCTTGTCCAACTCTTCCTCTTTAACAAACCGCCATTCTCCGCTTTTTAGGTTCCCAAGCTCAAAGCTGCCTATGGCGACCCTTTGAAGGCGCAGGGTATCATGCCCGACTGCTGCGAGCATTCTTCTTACCTGCCGGTTCTTGCCCTCGTGTATCGTTAGCAAGAGCTCGGTCTTTTCATCGGGTCTTTCGCGTATTATGCGCAGCTCGGCGGGGCTTGTCATGCCGTCCTCAAGTTGTATTCCGTTGCGCAGCCTACGCTTGTCCTCAGGCGTGAGCCACCCCGAGCATAGCACGCGGTAGGTCTTTTTTGCGCCGTAGCGGGGGTGCATAAGGCGGTTGGCGAGCTCGCCGTCGTTTGTAACCAGAATAAGCCCCTCGGAGTCGTAATCAAGCCTTCCAACGGTGTAGAGGCGGTAGGGGAGCGAGGTGAAGTAGTCCGTAACCTTCACCCTGTCCTCATCGTCCGCATTGGAGCAGATAACGTTCTTGGGCTTATTGAAAACGATTATAACCTTCTCCTCGGCGGGGGCAACGGGCTTGCCGTCAAGCAGCACCTCGTCGCCCTCTTCCACGGTACAGCCCAAAGCGGCGATAACGCCGTTTACCGTAACGCGCCCCGCCGCAATAAGCTCTTCACATTTTCTGCGGGAGGCTATCCCCGCATCCGCCAAGTATTTTTGAAGTCGCATTTTCATAAGTGAATGGTTTGATTGGAATCCACGAATGGATTTATTCGATTATCTTTTGGTAGAGTTTCGAGCATGGGTCATCTGAGCGAAAACAGGTTCATAAGAGCCCGAAAATAAAAGCTGTAATCGCGCATGGCGATGCTTTCCTTTGCGATAAGCTCCGTGCTGCCAACGGGGCAGCCGCCGATCAGAAGCTCACATTCGCCGATGCGCTCGCCCTCAACGATGGGTGCGCGCACCGTGCCGCCTAACTTGATATCCACTTCAACGCTCAGCTCGTCGCCCTTTCTGAGCGGGATCACGATATCGTCCTTTGCGGCGAGGGTCAGCACGCTCTGTTCGCCGTTTACAACCGCGCAGCGGGAAAGCTCCGCGCCGGATAGAACGGCCTTCACCATCTCGTAGTTTTCAAAGCCGAAATCGAGCATCTCCTCGGCCACTTCAAACATCGGGCGGCAGTTCAGAACGCAGCCCACAAGCAGCATCCCGTCCCGCTCGGCGGCGAAGATAAGGCAGCGGCCCGCCTTGGAGGTGTATCCCGTTTTAACGCCAACGCAGCCCTCGTAATCCCAAAGCATG
Organism: uncultured Eubacteriales bacterium; assembly: GCA_902794055.1. Classification (GTDB taxonomy): domain Bacteria; phylum Bacillota; class Clostridia; order Christensenellales; family CAG-138; genus PeH17. The sequence continues at coordinate 1,292 of CADBGC010000111.1, forward strand.
GAGTTTTTGTTTTTAACGTAGATCTTGCGCCGATCGGTTTTAATGGTGTAGTACTGGGTGGAAACTATCCGCTTGAAATCGGGATTTTTGAGCGCGTGTGCGCTTATTACGCAGAGATCGTAGGCCGAGGAATAATGCCCCATGCGGTCAAGCCCGTTTGGCGAAACGAAATTGGAGTTTGAAAGCCCCATAAGCCGCGCGCGCTTGTTCATTATTTCGGCAAAACCCTCCAGGGAGCCGCCCATGTGAATTGCGAGCGCCGCCGCCGCATCGTTGCCCGAGCGGAGCATGAGGCCGTATAGAAGATCACGTATCGTCATCTTCTCGCCCTCGTAGGCGTAGATGCAGGAGCCGCCAACGCCGACAGCTTCCTTCGGGAAGGCGATCACCTCGTCAAGATCGCAGCGCTCGAGTGTTAAAAGCGCGGTCATGACCTTCGTGGTGCTCGCCATAGGAAGCCGCAAAGAGTGATCTTTGGCAAGCAGCATCTGAAGGCTCGAGGCCTCGATCAGCGCCGCAGAGCCTGCGCTTGCCATACATTCAAGCCTGCCCGAGAAGATATCGCTTCGCTGCGTGGGCAGCACGGTTTGAACCACCTCAACGGGCTTAAAGGGCCGATGCTTTTTTTGATCCTTTACAGGCAAGGGCTTTGATGCGGCGAACGAAGCGGATGAGGTAAAAAAAAGCAGGAAAGCGAGCGTTATTGCGGCAGCGCGAAGCGCAAGCCCGAAGCCGATTTTATTCTGAGCAGCTTTCATCAAAACTTTCCTCCGCCGTTCCTTTCGCATTCAATGGGGAAGATGAGCAATAGCCTCGAAACTTTCCCATTCTATTTTCGCATTTTTTATCAGTTTTGTCAACCGCTGCCGAGATAATTCGCTCCATGCCCTTGAGCACCTGCGGCACGAGGTCGGTAAGCTTATCCACGGCGTTCTCCGGCGCGGCGGGGATAACGCGAACGTTGCCCTGCTCCACCGAGAGGAACGCGAGGGGCTTGAGGCTCATTCCGACCGTGGCTGCACCTGTGAAGGGGTAGCTTCCGTTCGCTTCGTGCGCCGCCTCGCCCGCTCTTTTACAGCGGCCGCCGCTCTCCGCTTCGCCGTATTCGCCGCCGCCGACCGCAAAGCCGATGGAAACGCGCGAAACGGGCAGAAGCAGCGTGCCGTCCGCGGCGGTTATCGCATCGCCGATAACGGTGTTCACGTCCACCATGCGCTTGATCTGCTCTATCGAGCTTTCGATTATGTTTTCAATGGGATGCATGAGTTTTCTCCTTTATCCGAATGTTTTTTGCGGCTTTTTAACGAAGGTGCGTGCGCTGCGGCAGCCTTTCGTTCGCTTTAGCGAAAGCCTTTTACGCAAAGCGGAAATACCGCCCTTTATTAGCTTTGCCGAATTGGTTTCAAGTATTCCCTCAAATGCAATGAAAACGGACTCTTCGCTGAATCTCGGCAAAAATTCCGCTTCGATCGCGGCCTTTCGGGCGTTGATGGGGGAAAGCTCGGCGGCAAGCGTGAGAAGCGGCTTTACGGTGGAGCTCAGCATACCGCAAAGAAGTGCGCAGTCGGCGGCATCCTCAAGCGCGAGGCTTCCTTTTACAGCAAGCTTTTTCAGGCGAAACGCGCCGAGCAGGGGCGATATGCTCAGCTTTTCAGCTCTCGGCTTTTGGGGCTTTTTCCGTTTTATCGGCAAAAGCTCGCCTCTTTTCGTGAGCTTAAAAAACGAAAGCGCTTTTTTAGCTTCAAGCGGCGCTTTCCTTGCCTCTTCGGCATCGAATTCGATAACGAAACGAAGCGAAAACCGTACAAGTCCGAAAAACAGGCAAAATGTGAGCATAGGATGCAACGAAAAACCGATTTGCCTTGCTTTTACTTGCAGTCTTACCGGGCAGAGCAGCAGCGCAAGAAAAACGGCCGCCGCCCAAACGGGGAGATATTGAAAACCGCGCATCCGCCGCCACCTTCCTTTTAACGGTATCCGCTTTAGTTTTTGCGGAGCTATTGAGATTTATTCAAAAAGATGGTATCATTAGTATAATGAGGTAATAGCGGCGCTCGCGGGCTTTTTCGCGGAATCGCCGTTTCAAAAGGGAGCAGGGAGCGTTACAATGATAGTTTTGGGCATAGACCCCGGGTATGCGATACTCGGCTACGGCGTTATCGAGGCGGAGGGCGTGAAGCTTCGCGCGATCGACTGCGGCGTTATCGAAACCAAGCCCGATATGCGCTTCCCGGAGCGCTTGGAGCGGCTTTTCGCGGGCACTCGCGCTCTGATCGAGCGCTTTAGACCCGATCATATCGCGTTTGAGGAGCTTTTCTTCTATCGAAACACCACCACGGCGCTGCAGGTTGCGGCGGCAAGGGGAGTTGCGATACTCGCCTCACAGCAGGCCGGTCTGCCGCTGTATGAGTATACCCCGATGCAGATAAAGCTGAGCGTAACGGGGGACGGGCATGCCGATAAGCTCCAGATGCAGAGCATGGTGAAGCTGCTTTTGAAGCTTCAAAAGGTGCCCAAGCCCGACGATGCGGCGGATGCGCTCGGCGTTGCTATATGCCATGCAAACGCGATCGGCCCCGGCATGGACGAATTCAGAATAAAATAAGCGCGAAAACACCATATAAAACGGAGAAAAACCATGTATTCACATTTCAGAGGAACCGTAGAGGAGCTTGGCGCGGATCGCGCGGTCATCGATGCAAACGGCGTGGGCTACGAGCTTTTCTGCTCGAAAAACACGCTAAAGGAGCTCTCACTCGGCAAAACGGCGAAGCTTTTCGCGCATCTGAATATCGCGCAGGATGCTGTGGCGCTGTACGGCTTTTATACCGACGATGAACGGGCGATGTTTCGCAAGCTGATCGGTGTTTCGCGCATCGGCCCCAAGCTCGCGCTCGCAGCGCTCTCGGTGCTCTCGCCGAGCGATATCGCGATGGCGGTGCTGACCGACAATGCCGCTGCGTTCGACGGTGTTGCGGGCATGGGCAGAAAGACCGCCGCAAGGGTGATATTGGAGCTGAAGGAGAAGGTGGACGGCACGGTATCCGCTTCGGGCGGCGCAAAGGGTGCGAAAACTGCGGACGACGGCGCAAACTCGATGCGCCGAGAGGCGATAGAGGCGCTGGTGGCGCTCGGATACGACGGCGCGGTGGCTGGCAGAGCCGTTGCCGAGATAGACGACTGCGCACGCACCGAGGATATGATAATGAAGGCGCTTCGCAAACTCTCCGCGAAGTAAGGCTTGCGGAAAAACACCGCAGATCAAAGAAAAAGCATGAATGACGACAGACTTATAACTTCATCGCTTCTCACCGAGGATGAGAACACCGAATACAGCCTGCGCCCCCGCTTTCTCGCCGAATACATCGGTCAGGGCAGCGTTAAGGAGCACATGCAGGTTTATATAGATGCGGCCAAAATGCGCGGCGAAGCGCTCGACCATGCGCTTCTGTACGGCCCGCCGGGTCTTGGAAAAACCACGCTCGCCGCGATAATCGCAAACGAGATGGGAGGCAATCTGCGCATAACAAGCGGCCCTGCTATAACCCACGCGGGCGACCTTGCGGCGCTTCTTTCCAATTTGAACGAGGGCGACGTGCTGTTTATAGACGAGATCCACCGCCTGAATGCGAACGTGGAGGAGATTCTCTACCCCGCGATGGAGGATTTTGCTTATGATATCATCATCGGCAAGGGACCCTCGGCGCGTTCGCTTAGGCTTGAGCTTCCGAAATTTACTCTCGTTGGCGCGACTACGCGCATGGGGCTTCTGACGGGACCTTTGCGTGATCGCTTCGGCATCAAGGAACAGCTTGAACTGTATTCTCCCGAGGACTTAAAGGAGATAGTCGTCCGCAGCGCGGGCATACTCGGGATCGAGATAACGACCGACGGCGCGCTTGAGATAGCCTCGCGATCGAGGGGCACTCCGCGAATCGCGAACAGGCTGCTTCGCAGGGTTCGCGACTATGCGCAGGTCAAGGCGGACGGCAGGATAGATACCGAAACCGCGATGGCGGCGCTTGAAATGCTTCGCATAGACGAGCTCGGGCTTGACGCGGTGGACAGGAAGATGCTCGAAGCCATGATGATAAAATTCCTCGGTCGACCCGTCGGATTGGACACCATCGCCGCCGCAACGGGGGAGGATGCATCAACTATCGAGGATGTGTACGAGCCGTATCTTCTGCGCCTCGGGTTCATCGCAAGAACGCCGAGGGGCAGGGTGCCGCTCCCGAGCGCGTACGAGCATCTGGGCATCGACCTGCCGAACGGCGGGGTTCAGACTTCGTTTCTGTAATAAATGAATAACTGCGGCTAAAATAATAAGCGTAATGGGGGAAAGAATATGTGGTTTTTCGGTAAGAAAAAGAAGCTTCAGGCGGAGCTTGAGCAGAAAAACAAGGAGCTTGAGGAGCTTCGCGCAAAGCTGAGCGAGAAGGAAGGTCTGCTCGACGAGAAGATCGACGAGCTTACCAAGGCGAACAATTCGCTTGAAAGCGTTAATAAGGAGCTTTCCGGCTCGAAGAAGCGCATCGCCGATTTCGAGGCGAAGCAGGAGAGCATTTCAAGCGCTTTGACCGAGGCGGCGGAGCAGAAGGAGCGCATAATAAAGGAAGCCAAACGGGAGGCAAAGCGCCTTGAGGACGAGGGCAAAAAGCGCCGCGACGAATTCATCAGCGAGGGGCAGAGCATCGAGGAGAAGGCGAAGGCGACCGCCGAGAAAACGCTTGAGGATGCGCGCGAGCAGGCGAAGAAGGACGTTGAAAAAACCTATCGCGATGCGGAAAACGCCGTTTCCGAGGCCGAAAGGCTCTCCAAGGAGATGCTTGAGAAGGCCGAAAAGAGTGCGCACGGCATGATCGATGAGGCGGAGGCGCACGTTAAGGAGCGCGAGGGCAGGTTGGACGAGCTGAACGCCCGCTTGAAGGAACGCGCAAGGCGCGCGCTTGAGGATGCTGAGTTCTACGCCGATACGCTCGATACCGTTGGCAATGCGAAGGCGAAAAAGCCGGCCGCGCATGGAAAAAATAAGCAGGAAGCGCAGGGCGTGGGCGCTGCTAAGGTGGCGCGGGATATGCAGGAAGCACGGCAGAGCGGCACGGGCGGCAGCCCCGAGCTTGCCGAGAGCTATAGAAGCGCCGCCGCACTTATGCGCAGCATCTATGCGATCGAGGGGCGCGAGCTTCCCGGCGACGAGGGCGAGGCTGACGGCGAATTCTCCATGCCCGTGGATCCCGATTTTGAGGCGCTTGTGGGCGAGGTTTTGGATAATAAGTGAGAGCGCAGAAAAATGGCGCAAGAGCGGCGAACGTAATATATAATCTCAAATACCGCATAAAAGCTTGACAAGGCGCGTACAATATGGTATTCTAACTCTTGCCGTGCTGCGCATGGCTTCAAACGTCGCGGGGTGGAGCAGCCGGTAGCTCGTCGGGCTCATAATCCGAAGGTTGGGGGTTCGAGTCCCCCCCCCGCAACCATACTTGGCGGCATAGCTCAGCTGGCTAGAGCATTCGGTTCATACCCGGAGTGTCATCTGTTCGAATCAGATTGCCGCTACCACAAAAAAACCTCTTTGCAAAAGCAAAGAGGTCAGACCGCTGACAAACCCAAGTCAGCGGTCTATTTTTATTGAAAAAACTGGAAAAAAGCGGCGAAATATGCTATAATGGAAGCATAAAAAGCAAGGA
>CADBGC010000112.1 GCA_902794055.1 uncultured Eubacteriales bacterium
CGTACGTTCCCGTTGGCTGCGCGGTATTCGGCTATAAGTACTTCAATGTAGACAGCGTTGAGGCCGCCCACGGCAGAGCACCCGCCGCCGCTACCGGCACCAAGCGCACCGATCCCAACAGGGTCGTGTTCACCTATCAGGGCGACGGCGACCTTGCCTCCATCGGCGCTGCTGAGATCGTACACGCCGCACACCGCGGTGAGAAGATCACCACCATCTTCATCAACAACGCTATCTACGGCATGACCGGCGGCCAGATGGCTCCCACCACCCTTGTGGGTCAGAAGACCACCACCAGCCCCTACGGCCGCGATGAGAACCACTGCGGCAAGCCCATCCGCATCGCGGAGATGCTCGCCACCATCGAGGGCAGCGCCTATATCGAGCGCGTTGCGGTCAACACCCCCGCAAACATCGTTAAGGCGAAGAAGGCCATCAAGAACGCCTTCGAGTGCCAGCTCGCGGGCAAGGGCTTCAGCCTTGTTGAAGTGCTCTCCAACTGCCCCACCAACTGGGGTATGAGCCCTGTCGAGTCCATGGAGTGGCTCGAGCAGAACATGATCCCGTACTATCCTCTTGGAGTCAAGAAGGATATCACTAAGGAGGTATAAGTATGCTTTGGACTAACATTTTCGCCGGCTTCGGCGGTCAGGGCGTTCTGCTCATCGGTCAGCTTCTCGCCTACGCAGGAATGTACGAAGGCAAGAACGTAAGCTGGCTTCCCTCCTACGGCCCCGAGATGCGCGGCGGCACTGCGAACTGCTCCGTCGTCGTTTCCGACGAGCCCATCGCTTCGCCTGTTCTCTCCATGGCTGATTGCGTTATCGCGATGAACACCCCCTCGCTCGACAAGTTCGAGTCCTGCGTAAACCCCGGCGGCAAGCTCTTCATCAACAGCTCCATCATTGAGAAGAAGGCCACCCGCACCGATATCGAGGTCTACTACGTTCCCTGCAACGAGGTCGCCGATCAGCTTGGCAACCCCAAGGTAGCGAACATGGCGATGCTCGGCGCTTATCTTGAGGCCACCAAGGCCGCCAAGACCGAGAGCGTTCTCGATGCGCTGCTCTATAAGCTCGGCGAGAAGAAGGCGCACCTCATTCCCCTCAACCGTGAGGCGATCGAAAAGGGTGCCGAGAGTATCAAGAAATAATCACGCTTTGTTTATCAAAACCGGCGTCCCCTTTGGGATGCCGGTTTTGAGTAGCGAATAGTGAATAGTGAATAGTGAATAGTTGAGGTCGATATCCCTGCGGGATATCTTCGAAAATATGTTTTGAGCTAACCTGAAACCGAGTAAGAGCATACGGGGGCCGATCATGGAAAATGAAAACAAAATGAATAGCAATATTATCCCGAGCGCCGAGCATCCGGCGTATTGTGGCTTCGACTGCGGGCGCTGTCCGGTCTACCGCGCCACGGCCGATAATGATGCGCAGCTGAAGCGGGAGCTTATCAAAAAGTACTCCACACCCGAAAGGCAGCTCACCGAGGCGGATATAAGCTGCCTCGGCTGTAAGGCGGAGAAGCGGTATCTTCACGCCTACTGTGAGGAGTGCGCTATAAGGCTCTGCGCCGTGCAGCACGAAGTTTCATATAACTGCGGCGAATGCGTAAGCTATCCTTGCTCCGAGATCAAAAAGAGGATACCGGCTGAAGGGGAGAGCAGGGCAAATATGGATGCTGTGAACCGCGCAAAGCTTGCAATGGATAATTGAGCGAAGCTGAGGAATGCCGATACTTTAATATTACTGCGTATCGTAAAGAAATAATATATGAAAACGCGGGCGATAAACCGTTGAAAAGTCACTCGTTTTATTATACAATACAATATAGGATAAAATCCTAACCAAATCCAAGGAGGAAAAAACATGAACATGAAAAGGATTCTTTCGCTGATGCTCGCTGCGGTTCTCGCCCTCGGCATCGTATCCCCGGCGCTTGCCAAGACCACGCCCGAGCTACCTACCCGCGGCGATGCCATCGGCATGAACATCTCCGACTTCGCTACCGTCGATTTGGAAAACAACCCCGTTGACGGCTCCATCTTCCGTGAAAACACCCTCACTGTTGTGAATATGTGGGCAACCTGGTGCGGCCCCTGCCTGTCTGAGATGCCGCATTTCCAGCAGCTCCACGAGGTCTACAGCGCCACCCCGGAGGACGACGTTATGATGCTCGGCGTTCTGCTCATCAATGGCAGCTCGACCGTAAGCTCCGGCAAGCAGGTGCTTAATTCGAACGGTTATACCTACTACAACATCGTTCACAGCAGCACCTTTATCGACATTCTGTATACTACCGATGATGAAAACACCGGCTACGTCAGCATTCCCCAGACCGTTATCGTGGATAGGAACGGCGTTATCCGCGATCATATCGTAGGCTCGTTCCCCAACTATGCGCAGGTCGATAATCTTGTTTCCGACTGGCTCGAAGTTCTCCTTGAGGAAGAAGCGGGCGCTGTCACTCCGGGCGACGTTGATAACGACGGCAGCGTTGCCATTGGCGATGCCGTGATCGTTATGCGTATGGCTATGGGTCTTGCTGAAGAAAGCAACATCGATGCTGCGGATATCAACGGCAACGGCAGCGTGGACATCGGCGATGCCGTTCAGATCCTGCGCATGGCGATGGGTCTGTAAGACTTTTTAACCGAAACCGATAGATTTTCAAGAAAGGAAAAGCGTATGAAAAAGATTATTGCTACAGCTATGGCGGCGCTTCTCGCTCTTTCGAGCTTTGCCGTTGCTTCCGCTAAGACTGTTGACGGCACGCGTGAGGCGATCGGCATGAGCATTGCCGGCTTCAATACCCAGGATCTCTACGGCAACCCCGTAACGAGCGATATCCTTGACGATGTGGTTTGCACCGTTGTCAACGAATGGGCGACCTGGTGCGGCCCCTGCGTAGCCGAGATGCCGCATTTCCAGGCGATCCACGAGCATTACAGCGCCACACCCGAGGCGGATGTTCAGATCATCGGCTCCGTGTACGTTTCAGGCTCCTGCACCCCCACGAGCGCATTGCAGTTCCTTGAGTCCAACGGCTATACCTGGCTGAACGTGCGTGAGGACAGCATCCTCGCGAACGCGTTCAACACCACCCAATCCATACCCTCCACCCTGATCGTGGATCGCCAAGGCGTTATTCGCGACCACAGGGTCGGCAGCTTCTCAAGCTCCGCTCAGCTTCAGAGCTTCATAGACGGCTGGTATCAGACCCTGCTCGAAGAGGAGGGCGGCCCCGAAGTCATCCCCGGCGACATGGATGCCAGCGGCAGCGTTGAAATGGGCGATGCGGTGCTTGCGCTGCGTATGTCTCTCGGTCTGATCGAGGCAGCCAACCTCGAGGCCGGCGATTTCAACGGCAATGGCAATATGGACGTTTCGGATGCCATTCAGATCCTGCGCATGGCGATGGGACTTTGATAACGGTTTTTCGGCCGCAGCTAGGGCTGCGGCCTGAATAAACAAAAAAATACTTTGAAAGGAGATAGACAAATGAAGAAATTCCTCGCTGTTCTTCTGTCTGCATTTCTCACCCTCTCAAGCTTCGGCCTCGTTTTTGCCGAAACGGTCGATGCTTCCCGCAACGGAGTTGGCATTGATATTTCCGACTTCTCCACACGCGATCTCTATGCCAATACTGTGACCGGAGAGATCTTCGGCGATGCCGTTTGCACGGTCATCAACGAATGGGCTACCTGGTGCGTTCCCTGCGTTGCTGAGCTGCCTCATTTTCAGGAGCTGCATGAGCATTACAGCAGCACCCCCGAGGCTGACGTTCAGGTGCTCGGCGCAGTGTACATTTCCATAAGCTGCACTCCCACGAGTGCAAGAGAGCTCGTTGAAGAGCACGGCTATACCTTCACAAACGTTATTTTGGATTCCGTGCTTGACAGCGCGTTCGATACCGAGAATAACGGCGTTCCCGCAACGCTCATCGTGGATCGTCACGGCGTTGTGCGCGCTCATGTGAACGGCAGCTTTGCAAGCTCCGAACAGCTTCGCGGCTTCGTTGACAGCTGGTATGAGATACTGCTTGCAGAGGAATCCCAGGGCGCAACAGGCGATATCAACGGCAACGGCACCGTCGAGATGCTTGATGCGGTGCTCGCATTGCGCATGTCTATGAGCATTATCGAGGCTTACAACGTTTCCGCAGGTGATATCAACGGCAACGGAAGCATCGATATGTCCGATGCGGTTGTGATCCTTCGCATGTCGATGGGAATTGCAAACTGATCCGCATCGATATCAACCCTATATCATTCGGCCGGCCGCATGAACTGCGGTCGGTTGTTTATTTAAAAATTTTGCAGCGGGAGTTACAAACTCGCCGATATGTGGTATAATGATAAATGTTGAAATGGGCGTTTAACGCGCCATGTGAACCTAAAAACCAATATCAAACCGGAGAACTGCTATGAAGGACGGATTTATAAAAGTTGCGGCGTGCTCGCCGAAAATCAAGCTCGGAGATCCCAAGCACAACGCGGATCTCGTCATCGACGCGATAAAAAGAGCCGCGGCGGAGGGCGTAACGCTGATCGCATTCCCCGAGCTCTGCTTAACCGGCTACACGATGGGCGATCTTTTTCAGCACGAGCTGCTGCTCGACTGCGTTGAAAAGCAGCTTTTTCGCATAAAGCGCGAGGTGCAAAAGCTGCATATCATAGCGATCGTCGGCGCGCCGGTGCGCTGCTGCGGCGAGCTTTTAAACTGCGCCGCCGTTATCTCGCCGGACAGTCACCCGATAGCGTTCGTTGCAAAGCAGCATCTTCCGAACTACGGCGAATTCTACGAGGCACGCCAGTTCACACCGAGGAATCCGCGCACGGATGCGACCGAGAGCCACGGTATCGGCGAGATAGGCAGTCTCATGCCCGTGGGCAGCGTTTTTGCCGTTGAGGACATACCGAATTTCTATTTCGGAGTTGAGGTCTGCGAGGATCTTTGGGTAGTTGAGGCTCCTTCAAACCTGATCTCGCAGAACGGTGCGCTGCTTATCGTGAACTGCTCCGCAAGCGATGAGCTGATCGGCAAGGCGGACTATCGGCGAAGCCTTGTTACCGTACAGTCTGCGAAAACGAGCTCCGCCTATCTCTACGTCAGCGCGGGCGAGGGCGAATCTACCTCAGATCTCGTGTTCTCGGGTCACAGTATGTGCTTTGAGAATGGCTCCTTGCTTTGCGAAAACAAGCCCTTTGATGAACCGGGCAAGCTGATGATAACCGAGATCGACCTCGGCAAGCTTCTTTATGAGCGCAGGCGCTCCACAAGTTTTACCGTCAATTTCGATTGCTCAAGCGTCTTTTGGCTGAACTGCGGCTACGAAATGCGCGAAGCCGAGGATGGATACTTCAGCACGATACCCGAATTGCTTCCCGAAACCAAGCTAACAAGGAATTTCGACCGCAACCCGTTCGTTCCGAAGGATTCGCATGAGATTAACGCCCGTGCAAACGATATCCTGATGATCCAGGCGATGGGCCTCAAGCGGAGGATGGAGCATATCGGCGCAAAAACCGTTGTTCTCGGCATTTCGGGCGGGCTTGATTCGAGCCTTGCAATACTCGTTTGCGCCAAGGCCTGCGACCTTATGGGCGCGGACAGAAAGATGATCTATGCGGTCACCATGCCCTGCTTCGGTACGACCGCGCGAACCAAGAACAATGCGATCGAGCTTTGCGAAGCTCTTGGCGTGACCTGCAAAACCGTTGATATAACAGCTTCCGTGCGCCAGCACTTCAAGGATATCGGGCATGATGAAGAAAATCATAACGTGGTCTATGAAAACGCCCAGGCAAGGATAAGAACGCTTATCCTTATGGACGAGGCGAACGCCACGAACGGCATGGTCATCGGCACGGGCGATATGTCCGAGCTGGCTCTCGGCTGGGCGACCTATAACGGTGACCACATGAGCATGTACGCCGTGAACGCGGGCGTTCCGAAAACGCTGCTTAAATATCTCGTTCGCTATTATGCCGATACCTGCGGCGATGAACGTGTGAAGGAGGTTCTTTACGGCATCCTCGATACGCCGATATCGCCGGAGCTTCTGCCCCCAGATGCAAGCGGCAATATCGCGCAGATAACCGAGGATCTTGTCGGCCCGTATGAGCTGCATGATTTCTTCCTGTATTATGTGCTTCGCTGGGGCTATCCGCCCAAAAAGCTTTACAGAGTGGCAAGGGAGGCGTTTAAAGGAAGCGAGTATTCGCCCGAAGTGATACTCAAATGGCTCAAGAATTTCTATAAGCGCTTCTTTACCCAGCAGTTCAAGCGCAACTGCTTGCCGGATGGGCCGAAGGTCGGCTCGGTATGTCTCTCGCCGCGCGGCGATTGGCGCATGCCGTCCGATGCAAGCTACCGCATCTGGATGGATGAGATAGAAGAGATCAAGCCGATAAGCATAATCGAATAAGGGCTGAAGGTAAGGGATTGGAAAGCAAAAGCCTATGTCATATAATGCGCTTTACAGAAAATACAGACCTTCCCGCTTCGGTGAAGTGGTGGGGCAGGAGCATATAACCGAGGTTCTAAAGAATCAGATCCGCTCGGGCAGATTCGCGCATGCATATCTTTTCAGCGGCTCGCGCGGAACGGGCAAAACCAGCACGGCGCGTATCTTGGCGCGTGCGATAAACTGCTTCGACCCACAGGACGGCGAGCCCTGCCTTAAATGCGAAGCCTGCCTGAAAAACCTGTCGGAGAGCATCGACGTTATCGAGCTGGATGCAGCATCCAATTCGGGCGTGGATCAGATGCGCTCCATTATTGAAAAGGCGGAGTTTGCTCCGATAAACCTTAAAACCAAGATATACATAATCGATGAGGCGCACATGCTCTCAAGAAGTGCCGAAAATGCGCTTCTGAAAACTTTGGAAGAGCCACCGGAGCACGTTGTTTTCATCCTTGCTACGACCGAGCCGCAGGCGCTTGCGGCAACCATA
>CADBGC010000113.1:0-6930 GCA_902794055.1 uncultured Eubacteriales bacterium
GGTGCCGAACTTATTCTCCATGATCTCCTTGAGGTTGAAGTAGTAAACGCGCTGATCCTTGCCGGGATCGCCGCCGAAGGTCCATCTCTTGCCGATGGTCTTGAACAGGTCGAGAATGCCCTTGCCGAGCTTGCCGTAGAAGATGCTGGGCTCGGTGGAGGTGTCATAAACGAATTCGCCGGGCTCCGCGCAGACCTCAACGATCTTGCCCTGCTCCACGATCATCATGCACTGACCGTCCGCAACGGCGATGACCGAGCCGTTGGAGATGATGTTGTCGTTGCCCTTGGTATTGGAGGAACGGCCGGAAACGCGCTTCTGACCCTTTACCATAAGCACGTTTTTGTCCATAGCGTCACAATAGAAAAACTCTTTCCACTGATCGGCAAGAGTGCCTCCGATCGCGCCAAGACCTGCTGAAATAAGACCCATTTTTAGTTATCTCCTTTCGGGATTAAGTTGTTGTTCGGTTTTTTCGCTCCGCAGCAAACAAGGGCATAGCGCCCGAAAACGCGGAGCTTCCGCATGATTATATTATAGAAAATGTGCCCAAAACTGTCAAGCATTTTTATAAATATTCATGAAACAGTTGGGACTTTGCCATAATTCTTCGGCGGCGCAGCCCTTCCCTTGCGCCGAAAAACGCGCACCCGATCATCCATTTTAAATGCCCGCCTCGGGCAGATTCCGAAGCGGGCTATCGCATTCAGCCTTTGCTTTTCAGATCGTTCCCGTAACTGTGAGCGTAACGGAGCCGGGCTCGCAGCTCCACTCGCCGCTCGTTTCGTCCTGCGTGAACGCCGCCGCTGGCACGGTGATCTCGCCGGGCACGGTAACAAATTCGCCGGTCGCCTCATCATAGGTGTAGCCGACGTTCTTCTCGATCTGCGCGCCGTCGTAGGTAACGGATATATCATACAGAATGGGCGAAAAGGTGTCCGAAACGGAAACGTTATCCGCTGCGCCCGCCTCCGCGCCGCCGCTGTTCGTGATAACGAAGGTGTAGGTCACCTCGCCGCTCTCGTTGACGGTCGAGGGGCTGATGGATTTTGTGATGTCGAGAAGCGACTCGGCGGCCGCCGTCACGGTCTCGCTCGCGGTAAGCTCGGTAACGCCCGTGCCTGTGATCGAGGCGGTGTTGGTGATGCTGCCCCCCATCTCGGGCGGAGCAAAGGAATTCGCGGTCGCCGCGTAAACGAGCATACTCGTGCCGCCCGCGCTAACCTCGATGCCGCTCACGGTCAGCGGCTCGGCTGCCGCAACGGTCGGAGCGGGCTGCAAAACGCCGCCCGCAAAGTATTTTATCGAACCGTCCACATAGCTGAGCGGAACGAGCGTTTCCGTGCCGAACTCATACGCGCCAAGATCGTCCGTCACGGTCAGACTTCCGATATCCAAACCGCTCGAATTAACGATGGTTACGATGTAAACTATCTCATCGCCAAGTGAATAGGTGTCCGTAACGGCGGTTTTCGAAGCCGAAAGCACCGAAAGTATCTCGCCCGCTGCGATATTGGAGCTGATGCTTTTGCCCTTGTAGGAAAGCGTTGCCTGATTATAAAAGGTTGCCATATTGACCTCCCGAATTTGAATTAGGGGTAAAGCCGCTTATTTGATAAGGGCTGTCCACTCCCCTATTCATAGTATGTGGTAAGGGTTATATCTGCCAATAAGGAAAAAGCCCGAAGCGATTTCCGTTTCGGGGTTCAACATGATAAAGCCATTATGCCGTCATTCAATCAAACGCTATAATATATTTTTCATTTGCATTGACAAAAACAGCAGGATGCGTTATACTTTTTACAAAATGAATTTTTAGAAGGATAAGTAAATCTATACTAAAGGAGCTCAGTAATGGTATTATCAAAAACAAAAATCGTTTTCAAGCTCATTTGCTTCGCTTTCATCCTCGTGGCGATATCGGTTGCCACTATGATATCGGCATGCCGAAAATACGAAGAGTCCGAGCCCGAAATAGAGTATCTGCTTCAATACCGAATACTGTACGATGAAAGCTTGAGCGGAAATGAAATCATCTCTCGCGCCGAGCAGTATGACTATGATATCGTTTTTTTTAACGAAGATCAGCTTAGTGAAGCGGGTGAAAAGGTCAAGGATATCGCGCGGAACAGATTAGCCGTTTTCATAGGGCTTTCTCTAAACAGAGCAAATAAATATTTGTGCAGCGACCGCTTCGGAAATCCGAGCGGTTGTGATGCAAGCGCAAGCTGCTACTCGGTCTGCAAGAACAGTCTAACGGGAGAAACGGATATCTGCGGTGACTTTCAGCTTCCAAATCAAGGCAAGTACGAGCTTATTGAAGAGATGAGCAAATACTGGCATGAACGGCAGATGGATCTGCTTGCACAGGAGACCGCCGCAGCACAACAGTAAAACACTTTTTCACAGCAAGAAAAGCAGGAGCCCCAATCTCGTAAAACTCCTGCTTATGTTTTATTGTTATTTCCTTCTTCACGCCTTAATGTATTTAGTGTGTATTGTGATTCATTCTTTTACGCCAAAGCTGCAAAAAAATGACAGCAAATATCATTGGGATAACGGCATACCCGGCACTTTTAGTGCCTCCCGACAGAAGAACATAGGTCATTCCCGCGAGAGTCAGTATAGAAAACAGCACCCCAATCAGAAGAAAAACAGTTTTTATTGTCATATCAGAACACACCTTTCATGTTACTGAGGGTCAATATTAAAGGCAAGAATCCAAGTCATTCCGATATAAACACCTCTCCCATGATTATTAGCGCCAAGTCTCGATGAAAGCAACCAAAAGTATGCGCTTGACAATCCGAATGGGACTGCGCTAACACCGAAGTACTTAGTGAGCATGGTTAAACCTGCAGCAATGGCTGCAACTGAATTGAAATCATTTATCATCCTGTTTGTTTCACAGTCACAAGCATATCTCGAGTATCCCCACCAGTGATATGAGATTGAGGTGCTTCTTCCTCCTCCGCAACTATACCAATGACCACAAGCGCTCTCGCCTTCATTGGAAATAATGCTGAGGTCGTTATTGATAACTACTTCTCCGGCTTCAGCCATCTGATTAATGCTATCGAGCCACGCCTGCTGTCCATTCAGCAGCTCCTGATCTATCCCTCGGTCACGAGCACGCTGCATATCAAAAACGAAGCGGCCATTATCAACAGAAATAAACTCTTCCAAGGCCATTATCTGATTTAAAGCGGCGCTTACATCCTCATAGGATATCGGGTAATCCGGATTTACTATAAAATCACCCTGACCACCCTCCGCCATTGCGGGCACGAGCGTTAAGCTCAGCATCGCCACGATTAATATGGCTGAAATGATTTTTTTGATTGAACTCTTCATAAAGTTCAGCCCTCCTTTTATTCTTTGCTTCATTGCTCTGTTTTTGTAGACAGAACAATAAAGCGTAATGGTTTGAACCATTGTGCACACTCAGTTCGTTTATATTGTATCACCCCCCACCGCCTTTTGTCAAATATATTATCTTATATTTTTCTCGGCGATTCAGCACACTCAATCGCTTGATAGTAAACCGTTGCCGCCGCTTCGCTTTTGCAAAACGGCGGCATAACTTACTCTATTCAATTTCCCTTATTCGGGCTTCGTGTAGCGAACGATCGGCTTTCTTGCCGCCGTGGTCTCGTCCGGCCTTCCGATGGGGGTGTTCTTCGGGCAGGCATGGACGGATTCGGGGTTCGTGAGCGCCTCATTCGCGATATCCTTCATGGCCTCGATGAACTCATCCAGCGTTTCGCGGCTCTCAGATTCGGTGGGCTCGATCATCATCGCTTCATGCACGATCAGCGGGAAGTAGATGGTCGGGGGATGATAGCCGCGGTCGATAAGCGCCTTTGCGATATCGGTGGTGTGAACGCCCTTCTCCATCATCTCCTCGGTGGGGGTGACGATGCACTCATGCATGCAGATACGGTCGTGCGGAATGGCGAAAACGCCGCGCAGCGCGTTCTTGATATAGTTTGCATTCAGCACCGCGTTCATGCTCGCTTCCTTGAGACCCGCGCCGCCGAGGGAGCGGATATAGGCGAATGCGCGAACGATAACGCCGAAGTTGCCGTAGAAATTCTTTACCCTGCCGATGCTGTCGGGACGGTTATACTCCATCTCGATCATGCCCTCGCGCTCAACGAGCACGGGAACGGGCATGAAGGGCTCGAGGTGCTTCTTGAAGCCGACCGGGCCGCTGCCGGGGCCGCCGCCGCCGTGGGGGGTGGAGAAGGTCTTATGCAGGTTGATATGCATAACGTCGAAGCCCATGTCGCCCGGGCGAACGATGCCCATGATCGCGTTCAGGTTCGCGCCGTCGTAGTACAGAAGGCCGCCCGCCTCGTGAACGATCTCGGCGATCTCTTTAATATTGCGCTCGAAAAGGCCGAGCGTGGAGGGGTTGGTGAGCATCAGACCCGCGGTATCGGGGCCGACCGCCTCCTTGAGAGCATCCAGATCGACGCCGCCGTCGGGAGCGGATTTGATCTCCTTGACCTTGAAGCCCGCCATAACTGCGCTTGCGGGGTTGGTGCCGTGCGCCGCATCGGGAACGATGATGGTCTTTCTTTCAAGATCGCCGCGCTTCTCGTGGTACGCGCGGATCAGCATAAGGCCGGTCAGCTCGCCGTGCGCGCCGGCTGCGGGCTGGAGGGTGAATGCGTCCATGCCGCAGATCTCGGAAAGATAGCCCTCAAGATCGTACAACAGGCGCAGGGAGCCCTGAGCCATATCCTCATCAAGAAGGGGATGCATATTCTCGCTCATGCCCGCAACCTCTTCATTGATCTTGGGGTTGTACTTCATGGTGCAGGAGCCGAGGGGATAGAAGCCGTTGTCCACGCCGAAATTGCGGCGGGAGAGGTTGGTGTAGTGGCGAACGAGATCGACCTCGCCGAGTTCGGGCAGATCGAGCTTCGTTTCATTCTTCATATTCGCGGGGATCGCGTCCACGGCGGGAACGTCGAGAGCGGGCAGATCATAGCTGCGCCTTCCCTCGCGGGAGCGTTCAAAAATCAGCTTATAGGACTCTCTCATTATTCTTCCGCTCCTTCCGCAATATTTTTCAGCATGTCAATGAGGAAATCAATATCCTCCTTAGCGTTCAGCTCGGTTGCGCACCAGAGCATGCCGCCATCCTCGAGAATGAGGCCGCCAACGATGCCTATATCCTTGAGCGCCTCGTTGATCTGCTCGGCGGGAATCTCGGTGTCGATAACGAATTCATTGAAGAACGGGGTTTCATAGCGAAGCTTGATGCCCTTTATCTTGCAGAGCTCGCTTGCAAGGTAGTGCGCCTTGGCGATATTCTGCTCGGCCACCTCGCGCATACCCTCGGGGCCCATCGTGCAGGCATAGATGGTGCTCATGATCGCGCAGAGCATCTGGTTGGAGCAGATATTGCTCGAAGCCTTGTCGCGCCTAATATGCTGCTCGCGCGCCTGAAGAGTCAGAACGAACGCCCTGCCGCCCTCGGCATCGGTGGTCTCGCCCGCGATACGGCCGGGGAGATTTCTTATAAGCTTGCCGCTGGTTGCCATGAAGCCGACGTAGGGGCCGCCGAAGTTGAGGGGCAGTCCCATGGGCTGCGCATCGCCGATGGCGATATCCGCGCCGTAGTCGCCGGGGCGCTTGACTGCGCCGAGGCTGATGGGGTTGATGTAGCTTACAAGCAGCGCCTTGGCTTCATGCACGGTCTCGGCGATAGCATCCATATTCTCGATGCAGCCGAAATAGTTGGGCTGAGCGGCGATGAAGCCCGCGGATTCGGGAAGATTCGCCTTGAGCGCTTCCATATCGGTGATGCCGTCCTTATTAAGCGGAACTTCCACGAGCTCGATGCCGTAGCAATGCGCGTAGGTCTTGATGGTGCAGATAACATCCGGATTAAGACCTGCGGAGTAGAGCACCTTATTCTTGCGCTTTGAGTCGCGCATCATGAGGATGGCTTCGCTTGCAGCGGTCGCGCCGTCGTAAACCGAAGCGTTCGAGGCTTCCATGCCGGTGAGATTGCAGATAACGGTCTGCCACTCGAAGATGCTCTGGAGCATACCCTGGCTCATCTCGGCCTGATAGGGGGTGTACGCGGTGTAGAACTCGCTCCTTGCGGCAAGCTGAGGCACCACGGAGGGAATGTAGTGGCGATAAGCGCCCGCGCCCCTAAAGAGCAGGCCGCCTTCGTCATTCTGCAAAATGTAGCCGATCATCAGATCGCGCAGCTCGATCTCGCTCATCGGAGCGGGAAGATCGAGCTCACGATCAAGGCGCAGATCCGCCGGAATATCGGAAAAGAGCTCGTCCATGCTCTTGAGGCCGATCGCCTCGAGCATTTCACGACGCTCTTCCATAGTGTTGGGAACATAGCTTTTCATTTTAGTATTTCCTTTATTGAAAGATTTGGTTACCGTTCCGCTTCAAATACGGAGTTTGTTTTTCGGTTGAAAACTGAATCGGCTAAGATATTGAGAAACTCCGCAGGAGTTTCAACCTCAACTCTTCACTATTCACTCTTCACCATTCATTATTCACTATATAAACAAAGCGGCAGCCGGCGCGCTGCGCCGGCTGCGCAAAAATTTGATTACTCTTCCTCGGCGAGAAGCTGCTCGTATTCCTCAGCGGTGAGGAGCGCGTCCTCGTTTACCTCGGTAACTTCGATCTTCGCGATGAACTGGCCGTAGGCATCCTCATTGAGGAGCTCGGGCTGATCGTCGAGCGCCTCGTTTACCTCGATGACCTTGCCCGCAACGGGGGAGTCAACGGGGGAAGCCGCCTTAACGGACTCAACGGTGGTGTAGCTGTCGCCGATGGCGATCTCGGAGTCAACGTCGGGAAGCTCAACGTAAACGATGTCGCCCAGCGCTTCCTGCGCATGGTCGGTGATGCCGAGAATGGCTACGCCGTCCTCGATCTTTA
>CADBGC010000113.1:6977-8449 GCA_902794055.1 uncultured Eubacteriales bacterium
AGTTTTTCTTTCTCACTCATATTAGTTTCCTCCATTTATGATTTTCTTTTATGATTGGGGTTTGATTATCTCTTGTAGAACGGCATGGGCGCGAATTCGCACTCGATCTCCCTGCCGCGAACGGAAACCGCCCATTTGCCGGCTTCGTCCGCATCCGCCTTTACAAGGCACATAACGTAGTTGCCGCCGACTGCGGGAGCGGGACCGCCCGAGGTAACGATGCCGACGACTTCGCCGTTGCACAGGACCTCCGCTTCGGGGCGGGCAACGCCCTTGCCGACGAGCTTGAGGCCGATGCGCTTGCGGGTCTGGGGCGCACGGAGCGCTTCGATGCCGATGAAGTATTCCTTCTTGAGCTTGATGGCGAAGCCGAGGCCGCACTCCATGGGGTTGATGGTCTCGTTCATCTCATGACCGTAGAGGGGCATGGATGCTTCAAAGCGCAGGGTGTCGCGCGCGCCGAGGCCGCAGGGCAGCATATCCACGCACTTGCCGGCTTCCATCAGCGCCTTGTGCAGACGAACGGTGTCCTCCGCGGCGCAGTACAGCTCAACGCCGTCCTCGCCGGTGTAGCCCGTTCTCGAAACGAGGCAGGGAACGCCCGCAACGATCATCTTATCGTTGAAGGTGTAGTACTTCTCGGGGATTTCGCCGGTAAAGCCCGCCGCATCGAGAACCTTCTGATGCTCGGGACCCTGAAGCGCAAGCTGGCCCCACTTGGCGGAGTTGTTTTCAACGCGAACGTCGCCGAAAACATGCTCCTGCATCCAAGCGAAATCCTTATCGGTGTTGCCCGCGTTCACGATGAACATATAGTGATCGTCCGCGAACTTATAGATGAGAACGTCGTCCACAGCGCCGCCGTTTTCATAGCACATAACGGCGTAGCGGCAGCGGCCGGGAGTCATGGTGGTAACATCATTCGTTACCATCTTCTGAACGTATGCGAATGCATCGTTGCCGTAGATATCGACCTCGCCCATGTGGGAAACGTCGAACAGACCGCAGCGCTCGCGCACGGCCTTGCACTCATCGAGAATGGAAGAGTACTGCACCGGCAGCGCCCAGCCGCCGAAATCAACGATCTTGCCGCCGAGCTCCATGTGGCGCTCGTAAAGCGGGGTCTTCTTGAGGGAATCGAAGTTTTCCATTAAAAGCCTCCTCAAAATATTAGCTTTGGTTCGGGGTCGCGCACACCCTCCCGAAAGAGTTTTTTTCACGCAGGATCGGGCAAAAACCCCGCCCTTTTCCGCGCACCGTGACCCGCAGACCCATACGCACTCATTATATAACCAAAAGGCAAGAAATGTAAAGCGAAAAACGAATATATTTGCGTTGATTTCGCCCGTTTGCCCCCGAATATATCCGACCGCCGCCCGCAGGCTTTTTCGCGCCGCAAATTTGCCGCATAACGCCGCGATTTTGACAAAAGAAAAGGGCGCAAAAGCAAGAGCCTTCGCGCCGTGTTTTTC
>CADBGC010000114.1 GCA_902794055.1 uncultured Eubacteriales bacterium
AGTCTCAATTTATTCGCTGCTTTCATTATATCGGGTGTGACTAAGGCTGTCAAGAATGAAAAATGAGAATTTACTTAAGGCGCATACATAATCCGCAAGATCATCGGCGGCAAATTGATAACAGACCTTATATGCCAGATCATTCCGATTCCGACCGGTTGTTTGGTAATGGAATGATCCCGAAAGGTTTGTTGGAAGTAAATCCGTATTATAAAGCCCTTCGCTGCGAGAATGCGCGGAGGGCTATTTATGTTCAAAACTATTCTGTTGAATGAAAATGTATCAGTCGATTTCAAGTTTATCCTTGAAAGCTTCAGGGAGCGCATCGCTGAGTTCTTTGTATGGAACTCTCGCCCAATTCTGAGTTGTATCGTACTTTGGATAGTTATAGCGCCAACTGTCGTATTCTTCCTTGTTATCTCTCCCCCGTGGTACCGGACGACAAGTTGACAATAAATATCTTATATGTTATTATCATATATATTTATTTGCAAAGGAGCTGCTGAAAATGCCGATCTTTTATAGTACGGCAAGCGATTATTGATAAGAATCATGGATAAGAAGCGATTAAATCTATGGCAGCGATTTGAAAAGGCAAGCCATTCCGAAACCGAGAGCAAGGGCATTTCGCTGCGTTTTGAAAACGGCGCTGATCCTGAGCTGAAAAAGCTATTTTGCTCTTTTGCGCGCTGGCTTAGGAAAAAGTATGTTTTCCCTGTTCATGTTACGGTTTACATTCTGAACCGTGAAACGGTCACTCTGGTAAACGGAAAGGAAGCGTACGGGAGCTTCAAATGGTTTGAGAGCCGCCCGCCGAGAATAAAGATACCCGCGCTTATAGATAAAGCGAATACGATAGATACCGTATACGATCAATGCGAAATGGCGCTCGGTTCGTTTGTGCACGAGTTGACGCACTATTTTCAATGGCTTGCGTATACCGAGCAAAGCGATGCGGCGAGCGAAAGCCAGGCAAATGTTTTCAGATTCAAAATAGTTGATCAATACTACGATGAAAGGAACGGGATGAAAGATGAATCATTACGAAAGAAAAAGCAATCATAACAAGACCGTTTTTGCAATTTTCCCTGCAATAGTTATCCTTGTGCTGCTTTTTAGTCTTCAAGGCTGTATTTGGATACCGCGCAGCGCGTACTACAACGATATTGATAAAGAAGCCGTCACTTCGATAGATATTTTTGACGTTCGCAATGATGCGCCATGCAAGCCGAAGCAATTTTTGGAAGAATATGAGCCGATACAGATTTTATCCGGTGAAAAGGCGGGAGAGTTTATCGATGAGCTTGCGGAATTTCGATTCAGCAACGATATCTTTTTTGTGCTTGCTGCGATGGATCCGAGCTTTAATTACGGCAGTTTCACCGCGAGAATCAACTATGCAGACGGAACATATCAACTGATCTCATGCTACGGCTGCGGCGAGACCTATACGTCAAGCGGAGAGTGCATCGAAATTAATCATTATCAATGCGATAATGACGACTGGGAGGAATTCATTAAAAAGTATTTACCCGAAAGCTACGGTGAATAAGCAGATCAAAGCCCCCGAACCTATGCGGGAACGGGGGCTGTTTTCATCTATTCGATTCAACTTGCCATTAAACTGCGATATGCAGCTTACAGATCATAATACTGCTCGAACTCTGCGGGATGCGGGATCTTATTGATGCGAGCCGCTTCCTTGCGCTTGCGGTCGATCCAGATCTTGATGAGCCTCTCGGGGAATACGCCGCCGCGGGTGAGGTACTCGTGATCCGCTTCGAGCGCATCGAGCGCCTCATCGAGGGTGGTGGGCAGGCTGTCGATCTTCTTCTTTTCCTCCTCGGGAAGATCGAAGAGATTGAAGTCGTAGGGACCCCAGCCGCAGGTGGAGGGATCGATCTCGTTGATGATGCCGTCGATGCCCGCCATCAGGATTGCTGCGTATGCGTAGTAGGGGTTGCAGGTGGCATCGGGGTTGCGAAGTTCGAAGCGCTTTGATGCGGGGGACTTCGCGTACGCGGGGATGCGGATGACAGCGGAGCGGTTCGCCATGGCGTAGCCGATGGTCACGGGAGCCTCAAAGCCGGGAACAAGGCGCTTGAAGCTGTTCGTGGAAGGATTGGTGATGCCGCAGAGGGACTTTGCGTGCCTGAGAAGACCGCCCATGAAGTTGTGTGCAAGCTTAGAGAGCTGTGCATAGCCGTTCTCATCATAGAACAGGGGCTTGCCGTCCTTCTTGAGGAGCATGTGAACGTGCATACCGTTGCCCGCTTCGCCGTAGATGGGCTTGGGCATGAAGGTCGCGGTGCAGCCTTCTGCGAATGCGACGTTGTGGATGAGGTGCTTGGTGACCATGGTATTGTCGGCCATGGTGACGATATCGCCGAGCTCGACCTCGATCTCGACCTGGCCGGGGCCGCCGACCTCGTGGTGATGATACTTGACCTTAACGCCCCACTCCTCCATCATAAGGCAGATCTTGCTGCGGAGGTCGTAGTACCTGTCCTGCGGAAGCTCGATGTGATAGCCGCCGTGGTGACGATTCTGGAAGCCGTCGCCGCACTGGTCGGTGTTCCACTCTGCCTCGTCGGTGTCGATCTCGAGGGTAAGGCGGTTGGGGGTGGTGCGGAAGCGAACGTCGTCAAACACGTTGAACTCAAACTCGGGCCCGATGATCATTTCGTCGGCGATGCCGCTCTCGCGCATGAACTCAACAGCGCGCTTTACAACGTTGCGGGGATACTGATCGAAGGGACGGTTCTCGGGGCGGGCGATTATCATAGCATCGCCGCTCATGGTGAGGGTCTCGGTTTCCGCAAAGGGATCGACAGCGGCGGTGGAAAGATCGGGGATAAAGACCATGTCGCTGTTCTCAACGGGCGCAAAGCCGTAGTTTGAACCGTCGAAGCCGATGCCGTATTCCATCGTTTCCTCGGTGAAACGCTCGGCGGGAATGGTAATATGGCGCCAACGGCCATCGATGTCGACCATCTTGAAATCGACCATCTTGATGCCGTTCTCTTTAATGAACTTTTTTGCCTGCTCGATATTGCTGAAAAGCATAAGGAACCTCCGAATGATTTTTGTTTTGACTGAATTTTTCTGCCATAACGGCAGATTCCGACATACACATTTTTACATATAATCGTAAGGAAGTCAAGTCAAAAAAAGCTATATATTTATTTATAGATTTTTTATCGAGAGTATGCCTCTGTTCCCCATCATCTTCACTCGGCAAAAAGCATAGAATAAACGGATCCGCAGCTTGGCGGATCCGTTTGATGATTCAATTGTGCTATGCTCAGGCTTCCTTCTTCTCGAGGAACTTATAGACGATCGCGGCAAGCGCAGCGCCGATAAGGGGAGCAACGATGAAGATCCAAAGAGCGCCCATGGGTGCGCTGTTGCCCTTGATAAGAGCAACCAGAGCGGGACCGAAGCTGCGGGCGGGGTTGACGGATGTGCCGGTGAGACCGATGCCGAAGATATGAACGAAGGTGAGGGTCAGACCGATGATGAGACCGCCGAAGCTGCCGTGGTTCTGCTTCTTGGAGGTAACGCCAAGGATGGTGATAACAAAGATGAAGGTCAGGATGACTTCAACGATGATGCCTGCAAGAACACTGCCGTGAACGCCCGCAAGGCCGTTGGAGCCAATGCCGTCGATAACGCTGCCAACAGCGGTCGCGGTCCTATCGGGAACGCTGCCAAAGTGGAAGACCACCGCAAGCGCGCCTGCGCCTGCAAAAGCGCCGAGGCACTGGGAGATGACGTAGGCGATGAAGTCGCCAAAGCTCATGCCACCGCTGATCAGAACGCCGAGCGAGACAGCGGGGTTGATGTGGCAGCCGGAGATGTTGCCGATGCAGTATGCCATGGCAACGATGGTGAGACCGAACGCAAGCGCGGTGAGGATGTAGCCGCCGCCGAAAGCGGAGTTACAGCCAACGAGCATTGCTGTGCCGCAGCCCATGAATACGAGCACGGCGGTGCCGATGAACTCGGCAACGTACTTCTTGAAAGAGTTCATAGTGATACCTCCATTTTTTATTGACGGCGAAGAAGTAACAAGCGCCATCGAATTCTTGTATTATATCATACGATTGATAAAAATTCAATACAATTTGGTATTTTTATCATTTTTAGACTTGGCTTTTGCGAATATTTGCTTAAATAAGCCGGAATAATAATCGGTATAAGCTTGATTTCGGAAGGATAGAGATGATGAAAAGAACGTGTTCAAAGTGCAGGGCGGTGGTAAAGCTGCTTGGATTGCTCCTGTCACTCTTGATCGCATGCCTGAACTTTACGGATGAGATGATCGCCGCCCGCGCCCTCGACGGTGCGGTTTTCGTTAAAAGCAGCACCTTTGCTCAATCGAAGCTTCAAGTGCTGTGTGAAGGCTCCACCAAGGCATTTTCGCATTCGGGCAGCATCGAGGCTTCATCCTCAGGCGATGAAAGCATTGAAAGCTCGACACTTCGCGTTTATCTTTTCGATCTTATCGAAGCGGCAAGAGTGCGCATATACAGCGAAGAACGGGTCAACCTCGTTCCCCGTGGGGATGCGATAGGAATTTCCATTCACACAGACGGCGTTATAGTGGTTGGCTTTGGTGATATCCTGCTTTCCAACGGTTCGTCGGTCTGCCCTGCTAAAAAAAGCGGGCTTCGTTCAGGCGACGTTATAAAAAAGGTGAACGGCAAGGACGTTTGCACCTCAAACGAGCTTCAGCTCGCCTTGAATTCAAAGGACGGAGCCGCCGAGCTCGGCGTTGAACGCTTGGGAAGGCTCATAACGATCCAAGCGGAGCCGGTTACGGATACAAACGGCAGCAAAAGGCTCGGCGCATGGGTCAGGGACAGCACGATAGGCGTTGGAACGCTCTCCTTTTCGGAAGAAAGAACTGGCTCAACGGCAGCGCTCGGTCATGCTGTTCTGGATGCGGATACCCAGACTGTGCTCCCCGTGCTTAACGGCAGAATGGTTTTTGCGGATATACTCGGGGTCGTCAAAGGGAAGTCAGGGCTGCCCGGCGAGCTCAAGGGAACCTTTTCATCCAAGAGCAAGCAGGTCGGCACGGTTGAGAAAAACGGCATATTCGGCGTTTTCGGAAAGCTTGCATCCGATTCAGGCGATTCATTCCTCTCCAACGCTCATTCCATCCCCATTGCATTTCCCGATGAAGTTCATACGGGCGAAGCGTTGATCTATTCGCAGCTTGATTCGGGCGCGCCGAAAAGCTATAGCTGCCGCATAATCAAAGCCGTTCGGCAGAAAAGCCCCGATCAAAAGGGGCTCGTTTTGGAGATAACCGACCCCGAGCTTTTGGATGCCGCAGGGGGCATAGTGCAGGGCATGAGCGGAAGCCCGATAATACAGGACGGCAGGCTCGTGGGCGTGGTTACGCACGTTTTTGTGAACGACCCCACGAAGGGCTACGGAGCCTATGCGTTTTGGATCTACGAAGCGATGAACGGCGAGTGAGTTAAAACCGCTTCCGATATGCTAAAAGCCCCGAAAACTCGGGGCTTTTTCTGTTTCTTCGCTCAAGCGAAGTCTTATTCAGTTCTCAGCGCGGTGACGGGATCCTTTCTTGCGGCAACGCCCGCGGGGATAAGGCCCGATATCAGAGTCAGAAGCATGCTTATCCCAACGAGCACGGCGGCAGCCTTCCACGGCAGCACGGCCTTGAGAGTTGAAATGCCCGTGAGCTTTTGAAGGATCATATTGAGCGGGATGCACAGAAGCACCGTTACGCCGATGCCGAGCAGACCCGCGAAGAAGCCGACGATCAGGGTCTCGGCGTTGAACACGCTCTTTACGTTGCGCTTGGATGCACCGATGGAGCGAAGTATGCCTATCTCCTTCGTGCGCTCAAGCACCGAGATATAGGTGATGATGCCGATCATGATGGAAGAGACCACGAGCGATATCGCAACGAACGCGATCAGGCCGTAGGAAACGGCATCGATCATGGTGGTAACGCCGCTCATAAGCAGTGCGACGTAGTCGGTGTATTCTATCGCATCCTCGGGATCGGAGACGGAGTCGTTATAAGCCTTTATCGCATCCGTTACCTCCTCCTTATCATCGAAGGACGAAGTGTATATGCTGATCGTGGCGGGCTCGTTTTCATCGATGAAGCCGTATTCCGCAAGTCTTTCCGCGAGCGTTGAGCCCGACACCTTGGCGGGCATGAACTTATCGTGATATACGGCAAGCTTTGCTTCGCTCTCCCCCGCCATCTGCCCATCAAACAACGCGGCGACAGCCTTATAGCCGCTAACGCCGAAAAGGTCTCCCGGCTGCGAGCTGTCGCGCACGAGCTGCGCAATTTGAAGCTTTGCGTTTTCCTCGTGCTGCGCGGAAACGATGGTCTTGATCTGCTCCACCATCAGCGCCTTTAGCTCCTCATCCGAATAATCCGCAAGGTATTCTCGCATTTCTTCTTTGGAAAAGCCGAAGGTGGAAGCGGAAAGCTCTATCTGCGCCTCGCGATCGGGATACATGGAAAGATAGCCGTCCACCATAGCGGCAAGCTCGGCTTCATCGGGCATGGCAAGTATCTTTGTGTAGATATCCACCTTCTGCGCATCGTTCAGGGTGGAAAAATACTCGCTTACAAGCCTTGCCTTTTCGCTTTGAGAAGGAGTGTCCTCATCCGAGATCACAAAGGGCAGTCCGCTTATAAGGTCAAGATTCTCATTTTCGGGTTTTTTCTGTTCCGAAATAAGCTCGGAGTAGGCCGATCTTTCGATCAGCTTATCGGTCAAAAGCGTGGTGTAGCCGAACGCACCGGTGAACTGCATCGCGCTCGATGAATCGGGCTTAACTATGCCCACGATCTCAAGGTCGAGCCCGTTTTTGATTATGAGCTCCATCGCCTTTTCAT
>CADBGC010000115.1 GCA_902794055.1 uncultured Eubacteriales bacterium
AAGCACCGCAAGGGGCAGCGTGATATATGTTGCGTTCCCGTGCTCATAAAGAAGCTTCGTTTCAAAGGTGAAGATGCCGCTCACCGTCATCGCTATCGCGCAGGCGCTTGCCCCCTCCCTTTTTCCTATCCTTCCGAGCCTCATATTCATGCTTTTTTCCTCCGAAGCCCACCGCTGCCGCGCTTTCCGACCTCGTTTGCGCGTTCCTCCGCCTCCGCTTCAGTGTTCAGCCAATCGTCCATGCGCACTCCCCTTCCGATCGCGCCGCGAAGTATCGCGGGTCTTTTGGTGAAGGTCTTGGGCGCTGTCGGCGAAAGGAACGGAACGCCGAAGGATTTAAGGTTCGCCATATACGCGGTGAATATGATGAAAGCGCCTGTAAGCGCAAGCAGTCCTCCGAGCCATGCGGCGATCACGAAGCCGAAGCGGAAATAGGATGCCGCGATCTGAGTTGAATAATCCGGGATGCAGAGATTCCCGAGCCCCGAGAGCGCAACTATTATCAGTATCACGGTGCTTGCAAGGTTTGCGCTGACCGCCGCCTGCCCGAGGATGAGTCCTCCTATAACGCCGATTGCCTGCCCAACGCTCCCGGGAACGCGCATGCCCGCCTCCCTTATGAGCTGAAAAACGAACAGCAGCAGTATCATTTCAAACGGAAGCGGCTCAAACACCATCTCCCTTGATTTTATGAGCGTGCTGAGCACCTCGGTTGAAAGAAGCCCCTGATGATACAGCGCGACCGCAACAAAATACCCAGGCAGTATCAGCGAGATAAACACACCGATATAGCGCACTATGCGCATAAGCGTGCCGAGCGGACGGCGCATATACACGTCCTCGGGGCTGTTTAAAAGCGCAGCCGCCGTTGCCGGCATTATCAGCGCAAACGGACTTCCCTCCGCGATCAGCGCCGCCGAGCCGTTCATGAGAAACGATGCCACGCGATCCGGCCTTTCGGTGGCCAGCGTTTGCGGCAACGGCGAGCGCGGCGAATCCTCGATAAGCTGTTCGATAACGCCGCTTGATGAAACGATCGCCGTTTCAATACGCGCAAGCCTTCCTTCGATCTCGGACAGAAGCGCGGGGTTCACGATGCTTTTTCTGTATAACAGCGCGAGCTTTGTGCCGTTCTCCCCTCCCGCATCGCGGTAGGAAGCTATCAGATCCCGCGTTTTCACTATTCTGCGAACGAGCGTAACGTTCGTTCGGATGCTTTCGGTGAAGCCCTCCTGCGGGCCGCGCACGATTCGCTCGTTCTCCGCCGTTGTAACGCTTCGCTTCTCAAAGCCGCGCGTTTCAAGAAGAAGCGCACGCCTTCTTCCGTTCAAAAATAGCGCCGTTCTGCCCTCGAGTATCGCCGCTTCGATCGCAGCTGTTTCGCAGCTCTCCTCCGCCTCGCCTATCTGCACGGCGCATTCGAGTATACGCGTTTCATCCGCTTCGCCCTCGGCTGCATCCATCAGGGGACGGATAATAAAGTCCGAAACCGATGCAGTGTCCGCCATACCGTTCATGAAGATGACGAGCGCTTCTTCACCGAAGCCTGTTTCAAAGCGGCGAAAGATAATATCGGTATTTATATCCGAGCTGAAAAGCGCGCGGAAAAGCCGCTCGTTTTTTTGAAGCGAGAATGAGAGCCGCTCGCTGCCTTGATCGTTCCTGCGCCCTTCACCCGTTTTCGCTCTGCCTTTACACCAAAACGCGCTCCTTTTTTTCGCTTTGGCTTCGCGCCTTTCGTTTGGAACGCCCTTTTCGGTTTCAAGAAGCTCGAAGCGCGGGTCGGGCGCATCGAAATTCAGTTTTTTAAAAAGCTTTTCAAGCACGTTTCATCTTACCTGCGCCCGTTCGTGTTTTGCCGCGAATCAATCGGCTGCGGCATCAAGCGCATACATCAAGCATTTGTAAATTTCCTCGTTTTGATACGCCGCAGGCGACTATAGCGGATGGATGATGCATATTATTTGTCAAGAAGATCATCTGAATATTCGGAGGAGCCATGCTATGAAGGTTTTTGTGGTTTCAAAAAACACCCTTATCTACTGCGGTATTGCCGTGCTTGCGGTGATCGCTGCAATAATCGTTGCGGCGCTTTCGGGCGGCAAAGCGGATACGCCGAACGCAGAGAGCGATGCTTCGCGCATCACTCCGCTGCCCGTTTCGGCTGTCGGTGCGAGTGCCGTTGAGGAATACGAGCTTGAGGTTCTTGCCGGGCTTATGAAGGAGCTTCCGGTTTACAGCGTTTCGCGCGAGGATAAGCGGATCGCGCTGACTATCGACGCCGCATGGGAGGATGATAAAACGCCGTTTATTCTCGAAACGCTCGATAAATACGGCATCAAGGCGACTTTCTTCCTTTGCGGCTTCTGGGTAAACGACTACCCCGACATGGTTAAGGCGATCTCGGATGCGGGACACGAGATAGGCAATCACTCCATGACGCACCCGCACATGAACAAGCTTTCGAGCACACAGATACGCGATGAGCTCTCCGCCTTTGAAAGCCTGATAAACGGCGTTATCGGCAGGGGAACAAAGCTTTTCCGCGTTCCGTATGGCGAATACAACGATACGGTCATAAAAACGCTTCGCGAAAGCGGCTATGAGGTTGTTCAATGGAACATAGACACCGTGGATTGGAAGCCCGAGCGCTCGGCACAGACTATACTTGATTCGGTGCTCGGAAAGCTCAAGGACGGCTCCATCATCCTATCGCACAACAACGGCTATAAGATAGAGCAGTATCTTCCTGCGCTTATCGAAGCAGCTAAGGCGCAGGGGTATGAATTCGTGACGGTCAGCGAACTTCTGCTTGAAGGCAGCACGCTTATAGACGTCAACGGCGTTCAAAAGAGCGCGAGCTGATGCGGTTTTACGCGCAAACGGACTGATTATCCACGCAAAACAGCCGAATAATGCCCAAAATGCCCCGGGATAAGCAGTTTTTTGCTCAGTTCCGGTGCTTTTTGGTATATTGCGCCCAAAAACATTTACACAGCTTGTTTTCTATGCTATAATCTCATACCGTGGACGTTTAGCGAACGGTGCCGAACGCCTGTTAATAAAGAGAAAGCGCGGCTGTCCGCCGCAAAAGCAATATGGAGGAAACTATGTCTGAACTCATCAACGTTGAAAACGGAAAAGCCAAGCTCTCCCTGCAGATACCCGCAGAGGATTTCGTATCCGCGCTTGACAGCGCCTATCGCCGCCTCGGTCATAAGTACCGTGTGCCCGGCTTCCGCGCCGGCAAAGCGCCCCGCAGGATGATCGAGCAGAACTACGGCATGGACGTTTTCTGGGATAACGAGCTTGATGCCTGCGTACAGAAGGCGTATTCCGATGCGCTCAGCGAGCACAATCTCACCCCCGAGCTGCAGCCCGGCATCGAGTTCACCGAGGTATCCGAGGAAAACGGCGTTAAGCTGACCGCCGAGGTCGTGCTTCGCCCCGATGTAAAGCTCGGCATGTATAAGGGTATAGAAGCCCCCGCCGCCGAGTATAATGTTACGGATGAAGAGATGGATGCGGAGCTGCTCAGGCGCCGCAGAGCCGTTGCTTCCCGCGAAAACGTTGAGCGCCCCGTTGAAGAGGGCGATGAAGTTACCTTCGATTTTGCAGGCTACCTCGACGGTGAGCAGTTCGAGGGCGGCACCGCCGAAAACTACACTCTCAAGATCGGTTCTCAAACCTTCATCCCCGGCTTTGAGGAGCAGATGGTGGGCATGAGCATCGGCGAAGAGCGCGATCTGAGCGTTACCTTCCCCGAGGACTACAACGCCGAGCATCTCGCCGGCAAGCCCGTTGTTTTCAAGGTCAAGGTGCATGCGATCAGCGTTGAGAAGATTCCCGAGCTCGACGACGATTTCGTTAAGGACACCTCCGAGTTCGACACCGTGGACGAGTATAAAGCCGCGGTTCGCAGCGAGCTTGAGGCCGCCGCAGCGGAAAGGGCAAAGAACGAGCGCATCAACACCATCGTTCAGAAGGCTGTGGACAATGCCGAGGTCGATATCCACGAGGATATCATCGAGGAGGAGGTTCATGCGCAGATCCACCGCTTCGAGAGCCAGCTCAAGCAGCTCGGCACCACGCTCGATGGCTATCTTGAGTATGCACAGCTCTCCATGGACGACATCCATAAGGATTACGAAGAGGCCGCAAAGCGCAACCTCAAGGCGCAGTATGTTCTCTTCAAGATAATCGACGAGGAGAAGCTCGAGCCCACCGACGAGGATTTCATCACCGCCATCAAGCGTTCCGATGCGGCTCGCCGCGAGAATTGGGATGACGAGAAGATCGGCGCCGAGCTTGAAAAGAACCGTTTCAGGTACGCTTCCCAGGCGCTGAACGAGGCGCTTGTTCGCTTCCTCGTTGAAAACTCCGTTGAGTCCAAGTAATAAAACAAGCCTTTTTGAGGGAAGCGGTTCCCCCGCTTCCCGATCATCAAAGAACAGGAGGTCCATATGAGCGGACTAATACCCATTGTAGTTGAGCAGACCAACAAGGGCGAAAGATCGTACGACATCTACTCCCGCCTGCTCAAGGACAGAATAATCTTCCTCGGCGGCCCTATCAACGACGACGAGGCGAACCTTGTGATCGCTCAGATGCTTTTCCTCGAGGCGGACGATCCCGATAAGGATATCTACCTCTACATCAACTCCCCCGGCGGCAGCGTTTCCGCGGGTCTTGCGATCTACGATACCATGCAGTACATCCGCTGTGAGGTATCCACTATCTGCATCGGCTTTGCGGCCTCGATGGGCGCTTTCCTGCTTGCAGCGGGCGCGAAGGGCAAGCGCAAGAGCCTGCCGAACAGCCAGATCATGATCCATCAGCCTTTGGGCGGCGCTCAGGGTCAGGCAAGCGATATCAAGATCCAGGCCGAGCAGATCATCAAGATCCGTTCCAGGCTGAACGAGATACTCGCCGCGCGCACCGGCAAGAGCATCGATCAGATCGCCTTCGACACCGAGCGCGACAACTATATGACGGCCGAAGAAGCGCTTTCATACGGTATTATCGACGAGATAGTTCCGCCCAAGCGTTAAAACGGATCCCGTTATTGCAAAGAAAGGTCGGCGGAGCGTATCGATTCGATCCGCATCCGCCAAGGTAATTTATCAAATGGCAAAACACACCGAAAACGATTCCATCAAATGCTCCTTCTGCGGCAAATCGAGAAGCGAGGTAGATCGCATTCTCGCCGGCCCCGGAGTATATATCTGCAATGAATGCATTGAGGTTTGCAGGGAGATCCTTGAGGATAATCCCGTTGCGGCCGATGTTGAGGTCGATCGCGCCGTGGAGCTTCCCAAGCCCAAGAGCATCGTTGCTTCTCTGGATGACTACGTGATCGGTCAGGATCACGCTAAACGCGCGCTTGCGGTTGCGGTTTACAACCACTATAAGCGCATCTATGCGAAGAAAACAACTACCGAAGCCGAGCTCGGCAAGAGCAATATCGTTATGCTTGGACCCACCGGCTGCGGTAAGACCCTGCTCGCCGAGACACTTGCAAGGATCCTCGACGTTCCCTTCGCCGTTGCGGATGCGACCGCGCTCACCGAGGCGGGCTACGTTGGCGAGGACGTTGAAAACATCCTTCTCAAGCTCCTTCAGGCCTGTGATTACGACGTTGAGCGCGCCCAGAAGGGCATTATCTACATCGACGAGATCGACAAGATCGCCAGAAAGAGCGAGAACCCTTCCATCACCCGCGACGTTTCGGGCGAGGGCGTTCAGCAGGCGCTTTTGAAGATCCTCGAGGGCACCGTTGCCTCGGTTCCCCCGCAGGGCGGCAGGAAGCATCCCCATCAGGATTTCATCCAGATCGACACCACGAACATTCTCTTTATCTGCGGCGGCGCTTTTGCGGGCATCGAGTCCATCATCCAGAAGCGCACCGGCAAGAAGAACATGGGCTTCGGTGCGGACGTGCAGTCCAACATCAAAAAGGATATCGGCGAAACCTTGAAGGATATCCTGCCCGAGGACCTGCTCAAATTCGGTCTTATCCCTGAGTTTATCGGCCGAGTTCCCGTCATAGTTACGCTCGATCAGCTCACCGAGGAGGCCATGCTGAACATACTCACCGAGCCCAAGAACGCTCTTGTTAAGCAGTATAAGCGCCTTTTCGAGATGGACGACGTTCAGCTCGAGTTTGAGCCCGAGGCGCTCTCCGAGATCGCAAGGCTGACCATCAAGCGCAACACTGGCGCCAGGGGTCTTCGCGCCATCCTCGAGGATATCATGCTGCCCATCATGTATGAGACCCCTTCAAGGGACGACATTGAAAAGGTTATCATCACCTATAAGGCCGTTACCAAGGAGGAGGAGCCGAAATACATCTACCGCAGCATCGTTCCCGGAGCGGAAGATATCGACGAGGACAAGATAGCTTAAGTTTTTATAAGGCAGTCGGCACCCGATGCCGACCTGCCTTTTTCATTAGAATACAAAAGATTTTTGGAGGGTAATAATTATGAAGATCATCCGAGCTGAAATAAGCGGCGAATGCTTCTATGCCGTTATCGAAGGCGATAAGGCGCTTCGCCTTAAATCGGCGCCCTACGACGGCATCGAGTACACCGGCGAGAGCTATGCGCTTTCGGAGCTCAGCCTGCTTCCGCCCGCCGA
Organism: uncultured Eubacteriales bacterium; assembly: GCA_902794055.1. GTDB lineage: Bacteria > Bacillota > Clostridia > Christensenellales > CAG-138 > PeH17. The sequence continues at coordinate 6,640 of CADBGC010000115.1, forward strand.
GCCGAGCAAAATAGTTTGCATTGGCAAGAACTATAAGGCGCATGCGGACGAGATGGGCGAAGGTCAGCCCCCCGAGCCCGTGCTCTTCATCAAGCCGAGCACCTGCATCGTCGGAAACGGCGACGGCGTTGTTTACCCCGCCATCAGCAATCGCGTTGATTTCGAGGGTGAGCTCGGCGTGGTCATCGGCAAGCGCGCGAGCAAGGTCGAAAAGGGTTATGCGAGCGAGTACATCCTCGGCTACACCTGCCT
>CADBGC010000116.1:0-6810 GCA_902794055.1 uncultured Eubacteriales bacterium
CTGGAATATCGTCATGGGTGTATTTGACGTGGCGCAGAGTGTGGTAAACAGCGCTTCCGGCGTCATTGTCGGGGATACCAGCATAGACATTTCCACCGCTATCGCGGATTTGGAGGACACGCTTGAAAAGGGTATTGAAGGACTCGTTGCCGAAGAGAAGTACGAGTATATCGAGAGAAACCGCGAATACGTGCTCAACGGCATCATGAGCGCATATTCCGATCTTAAAAAAACGCTTTCTTCGCTGCGCGATAAATGCAGTCCCTTCGCAGGCGCATCAGAGCGAGGCGAGCATGCGAAGAATTACTTCGTTTCCTCAATAAAAAATAATGCGGCAGTCGATATGGAGCCCGATGAAATGGCCGATCTTCTTGATGAGACCGCAACAACGCTCATCACCAAGCTGATGCAGGTGATCTATTCGGATATGGATGCGATCAACGATATAGGAAAGACCATAACCAGCGGCGAGCCTGAGGATGATATCACATACCTTCTTGAACTCATAAAGCCCATCTATCCGATGATCCCCGAGCAGAAGATCGACTATATCTCGGTTCCCGAAGCGGTTGCGGACGATTTCAGCCCCGCTGCATACCTTATATCGGCGTTCGACGATTCGAGCCGAAACGTGGTAATAACCAATCCGACCGCCGACACGCGAACGCTTCTTCTTACCATGGCGCACGAGTGCTTCCCCGGGCATCTTTATCAGACCCAGTACGTCCGAAACGGAAGCTTCCCGCTGGCACAGCAGATTGCATCGCCGAGCGGCTATTCCGAGGGTTGGGCCGTATTCTCCGAGCTTATGATCGCTTCTCGCGCCGAACGCTACGGAGTGAACGCATGCCTGCTCGAGCAGTACAACAGCATCGCGTGCAATATCATCATTCCCGCGTATATCAGCCTTAAGGTGAATTACAGCGGGTGGGATAAGAGCGAGATCGAAAGCTATCTCACACCGTATGGACTCAATGATTCGGACTATATCGACATTATTTACGGGTACGCCGTGAACATGCCCGACTATTTCTTTAACTACGCAATGGGCTTTGCAAACACCTACAGGATCTACCATAAGGTGAACCCCAAGACCGATTCCGAGCTGAAGGCATTCTTCAGTGAGTATCTGAGCCTCGGTCCCTGCTGCTTCGACGTGCTTCTCAAGCATTTCAACGTTACAAACTGACGGAACGGCGGAACAAATAATTTGCCCCAATTCATGCGCCCTTGTTGATTGACGGGGCGCATTTATGATATAATCGGTGCAAATGGAGGCATGGTTATGATACGCAATAAACAAAACACAGGCAAATCAAAAGTAAAACCGAAGGGAAGCTCCGCATACGACGAAGCACTCTATTTCCTGACCCCAAAGGCGCGCACCGTGCGTGAAGTTGAGAACCATCTTGATGGGTGCGATCATTCCGAGATGGAGATCTTTGAGGCCGTGGAGAGGCTGAAAAACGCAGGACTTCTCGATGATGAGAAATACGCTGCGGATTTTATAGAATCCCGCCTTAACACTAAGCCCGTCAGCAAAATGAAGCTTCGTGAGCAGCTCATGGGGCATTTTATCGATGCCGAGCTGATCGATGCCGTGCTTTCCTCGGTTTCCGATGAAGCGGAGCTTGAAAACGCCCGCTCTGTCGCCGAAAAATACTATCGCCAATTCGAGGGTTTGGAGCCCTCGGAGAGACTGCGTCGGGTGGGACTCAGGCTCACGAGCCGAGGCTACAGCTACGACGACGTTAAAGCCGTGCTTTCGGAGCTTGCCGATGATGAGTGAAGCGATCTTGTTTGAGCATATCGGCGAGATAGACTCCACCAACGCTGAGCTTTCACGAAGGATCGCTGCTCAAACGCTTGCATTCGCACCCGTCTGTCTCAGCGCAGATATTCAAACGTCGGGCAGGGGCAGACGAGGCAGAAGCTGGCTGAATACCGACGGCGCGATCATGATGAGCCTTGCCTGCGATACCGCAGGCATAGCGAGCGAAAACCTGCCGCTTATCAGCATCGCCGCCGCTCTCGGCATTCACGACGCCATATCAAAGCTTCTTGCGCACACCGCCGTAAAATGGCCGAACGACGTAGTCTGCACGGATCAAGGCTATCTTGAAAAGCTCTGCGGCATACTCTGCGAGCTTGTTTTCGCACCGAGCGGCGCAGCCTTTGCCGTCATAGGCATTGGCATCAACGCAAACTGCGAAACGCTTCCGAAGATGCTTATGATGCCTGCTGCTTCCCTTCGCATCAAGCTTGGTAAAAGCGTTGATACCGAAGCTTTGAAGCGGCAGATCGCATCCGCCGTGTTGGATCGATTAAGCTTGCTGAGATGCGATCCACAGACGCTCGTTTGCGAGTATTCGCGCCGCTGTGCAACGCTCGGCAATTCTGTTGCGGCAACCGATCTAACGGGAAAAACCGTTTGCGAGGGAACGGCACGGCGCATTCTGTCGGACGGCAGGCTTGTTATCGAAACCGAAAACGGCGAAATTATAGTCGATGCTGCGGACGTTTCGATCAGAACAAAGCTTTGCTCCGAATAGTACCGAGTTCCTTTTATACTAGCAGAGGAATGACCTATGATAAACGTTTGCACTACCGAACTCATGCGCGAAACCGATCGCCACATGATCGAGTATATCGGCATACCGTCCGCCGTTCTTATGGAGAACGCCGCTCGCGCAGTTGCCGATGCCGTGCTTAACTGCGGAAGAAGCGGGCTTTGCGCCATCCTTATCGGCCCGGGCAACAACGGCGGCGACGGACTTGCCGTGCTGCGCATTCTTGCTCAGGAGGGCAGAGAAGCCGTTGGGATACTACTTTGCGATCCCGAAAAGCTCAAAGGGGATGCTCTTTTAAACTATACCATAGCTCGCAATCTCGATCTCCCCTTGACCGATTCACTCGATCTGATCGAAAGGGCATCGGTGATAGTTGATGCGCTCTTCGGCACAGGCCTTGATCGCGAGATAACTGATGAAAAACAGATCGAAGCCATATCCCGCTCAAACGGAGCAAAGGCGTACCGCATCGCCGTGGACATACCTTCGGGCATCAACGGCAACAGCGGAAAGCTTATGGGAAAGGCGTTTCACGCTGATGAAACGGTTACCTTCGTTGCGCTGAAACGCGGGCATCTGTTGAGCCGAGAGCTCGAATGCATCGGAAAGATTCTCACTGCAAGCATCGGCATGACGGATGAAACGCATAAAAATATGCTTGAGCGCGAGCAGCTTATTGACGGCGAAGCCGTTCGCGCACTGCTCCCAAAAAGAAAAAGAGTTTCCAATAAAGGCAGCTTCGGCAAGGCGCTGATCCTATGCGGCAGCGAAGGAATGCCCGGTGCCGCCGTAATGGCCGCCAACGCCTGCATACGCGCAGGTGCCGGCCTGACAAGAGCCTTCGTGCCTCGCGGTATCACCTCGGCGTTTGCCATGCTGCCCGAGGTCATGGTGCTTGCGGATGACGAGGGTATCGTTGACGAACAGCTTTATTGGGCGGATGCCGTTTGTATCGGCTGCGGCATTGGAAACGATGCAAACAAGCAAGATAAGCTTCTAAAAACGCTTAAATGCGGAAAAAATGCCGTTATAGATGCCGATGCGCTCAATCTTATGTCCGCTGAAAGGGAGCTGCTTTCGCTCCTGAATGAAAATCATATCTTGACCCCTCATCCGGGCGAGATGGCAAGGCTGATCGGCTCGGATATCTCCGCAGTGCTCGACGATCCCGTTGAGATCGCGCGCGCCTTTTCAAAGGCACACGGCTGCACCGTGCTTTTAAAAAACGCTGTAAGCATCATCGCATCGCCCGACGGCAGACTAAGATACAATTCTTCCGGCAATCCGGGCCTTGCAAAAGGCGGCAGCGGCGACTGCTTGAGCGGCATAATAACCGCTTTGCTCGCGCAGGGGCTTTCGCCGTTTGATGCGGCTTCTTCGGGTGCCTACCTTCTCGGATCTGCGGCGGATAAAGCGTTTTCGCTGCTTGAAGAGAGGCTGCTTACCGCTTCCGATACCGCTTATGCGCTTGAAAGCTTGTTCGAGCTCAAATGATGGAATAATAATTATCCTAAGGAGGATATCAATATGCTTATACTCAAAAACGGCTCCGTAAACCCCGTGACCTCCGAACGCTTCGTCGGCGATATTGCCGTTGACGAAGGCAAGATCATCGCCGTTGGCTCTGATCTCGAAAAGAAATACCCCGATGCCCGAGTCATCGATCTGACGGGCTGCACCGTCATTCCCGGCATCATCGATGCGCATTGCCATATCGGCCTTTTTGAGGACGGCACAGGACCCGTTGGCATCGACGGCAACGACTATTATTCTCCCGTTACACCTGAGCTTCGCTCGATCGACGGCATAAATCCGCATGATCGCTGCTTCGCCGAAGCGCGCGAATGCGGCATCACCACGGTCGTCACCGGCCCCGGCAGCGCAAACGTGATCGGCGGCCAGTTCGTCGCTCTCAAAACCAATGAAGGCGAGATCGAGGACAAGCTTCTTAAATTCCCGATCGCCATGAAGGCGGCGCTCGGCGAAAATCCAAAGCGCGTTTTCTCGGGTCAGAAGACCTTCTACACGCGCATGGCCGTTGCGGCGCATTTAAGAAAAGCTCTCACCGATGCCATGGACTACGATAAAAAGATCAAAGAAGCGGGGGATGATGAATCCAAGCTGCCCAAGCGCGACCATTCGCTTGAGGCACTCCTGCCCGTGGTTCGCCGCGAGCTGCCGCTCAAGATCCATGCGCACCGTATAGACGATATCCGCACCGCCGTCCGCATCGCGAGGGAGTTCAATATCCGCTTCACCTTGGATCATTTCACCGAGGGTTATCTTTATGCTTCTTCGCTCAAAAAGGATATCGACGAGCTTGGCGCAGGTGTCATCGTTGGCCCCTATATGAGCGATAGGAGCAAGATAGAGCTCAAAAACGGCAGCATGAAAGCGCCTTATGAGCTTTATAAAAACGGCGTAAAGTTTGCGATAATGACCGATCATCCCGTGATACCCATTCAGTACCTTCCCGTCTGTGCGGCCGTGGCCGTTCGCGAGGGGCTTCCCGAGGATGAGGCTCTTAAGGCGCTTACGATAAATCCTGCCGAAATAGTCGGGCTTTCTGATCGCATCGGCTCCATAGAGGTCGGCAAGGATGCGGATATTGCCGTTTTCAGCGGCGATCCGTTAGATTCCCGTGTCCGCTGCGTGCTTACACTCATAAACGGCGAGATCGTGCACAGTGAGCTTTGATGGCGTTTTGACCTGCGACCGTTATGGACATAATTAAAAAGCACGAGCAGATCGCCGAAACGAAAGCCGCTCTAAGAAAAGAGCTCCGTTCAAAAAGGCGTGCGCTTGAAGCAGCCAAAGTCGCCTCTGCTTCAAAAGAAGTATGCGAAAAACTCGTCGAGCTCAAAGCTTTCAGCGAGGCGGGACTAATCCTTGCATACATGGCTTCAAAGAACGAGCTGGACGTTTCTTTTGCTGTGGACAGAGCTATTGAGCTCGGCAAGCGCGTTGCCTTTCCTCTCTGCCTGGATAACGGCGGCTTGAAGCTGCTCGTTCCAAACGATAAAAGCGCATTTTCAGTCGGAAGCTACTACGGCATTTTGGAGCCCGATCCCGCAAGGTCGGCTGAGGTGCAGCCCGAGGAGCTCGAGCTCATCATCGCTCCCGCAGTTGCTTTCGACCGTGAATGCAGGCGGCTCGGTCAGGGCGGCGGTTATTACGACAGGCTTTTCAAAAAGGCACATTGCTTCACCGTTGGCGTTGGGTACGATTTTCAGCTTATCGATGAGCTGCCTGTTGAAAAGCACGATATCGCGCTCGACGCGGTGCTTCTGCCGTCCCTTACGCTTGAAAACCGCCGTTGATATCGTATTTTTTGGGATAAAAACAAAATATATGCCCGTTTTGGTATTGAAAGATTTATCAAGCGGTGGTAATATTATATAAAACTGTACGGAGGTCTCGAATCTTGCGGATAATTGCCGGAAGCGCTCGCGGAAGAAGCATAGAGGTACCCAAGGGGCGCGACACAAGGCCGACGCTCGATAGGGTGCGTGAAGCGATATTCGGCATGATCCAATTCGATATTGAGGATTCGTTGGTGCTCGATCTTTTTGGCGGCAGCGGAGCTCTCGGGCTTGAAGCACTCTCTCGCGGCGCGAGCCGTGCCGTGTTTTGCGACAGCGAGCGTTCTGCTTGCGCCGTAATAGAACGAAATCTGCGCTTGCTTGGCTTTTACGAAAGCGCCGAGGTGCATTGTTCCGATTGCTTTGCGCTTATCAAGCGGCTCGCTTCTCTCGGCGAAAAGTTTTCGCTCATTCTGATCGATCCTCCGTATAGAGCCGGCCTTTATGAAGGTGTGCTTGAAGAGCTCATTTCCGGCGGCATAATTGCGGACGGCTGCATCCTGATCCTCGAGCATCCCAAGAAAATGGCTCTTGGATCGATCGATCCGCGATTCAGCATCGGCAAGCCGCACAGCTACGGCGACGTTGCTGTTACCAAGCTCGTTTACCGCGAACAGGAGGCAACGGAGCTTTAAAAATCCAGCACCTCGTTTGGAGGACAATATGCGCATAGGCGTTTTTGCGGGCACTTTCGACCCGTTCACAGTGGGGCATCTCGATATAGTCAAAAGGGCCGCTCCGCATTTTGACAAGCTTATAGTCACCGTCTGCATCAACCCCGGAAAGGGCGATGCGATGTTTTCGCTCGAAGAACGCACCGAGCTGATATGCGATGCGGTAGGCGATATGGAAAACGTTGAGGTAACGCATTTTGGCGG
>CADBGC010000116.1:6839-7691 GCA_902794055.1 uncultured Eubacteriales bacterium
CTATGAGCGAATGCTCGAAAGTGTCAATCTAAGGCTCGATCCCTGCATCGAAACCTTTTTCCTGCTTTCTAAGCCCGAGCTTGCGCATATAAGCTCTTCGCTGGTTCGCCAGCTCATCGGGCTCGGGATCGCCATAGACGATCTCGTTCCGAATGCTGAGAACCGAATATTAAAGAATAAAATCGCTATAATTTCAAAAGGGGTTTAATAATATGGAACAGGCAGAACTCATCATTGTTGACGCACTTGAGCAGTTAATGGATTTTGTGGACAACAGCCGCATTCCCGTGCTGCGCTCGGGCGATCGTATGCGCATCGTGGATTCCGATGCGGTCGCCGATATGATCGCCGATATCAAAACTCAGCTTCCCGAGGATATCCGCAGGGCAAACTCCATTCTCCTTCAGGCCGAGGGCAAGATAAGCGAGGCCACGGAATATGCCGAAAGGATAACCGCCGAGGCAAGCAACAATATCGAGATCCTCAAGAATAAGTCCGAGGCAGAGGCGAATTCCGTAAGATCGGAGGCCGACGCCTATTATAAGGACAAGGTCGCTTCCGGCGATGACTATCTTGCAAAGAAAAAGCAGGAGGCCGATGCATACTACCGCGAATGCGTTGAAAAAGCGAAGCAGGAAGCGGAGCGCATCATCGATGAAGCAAACGCTCAGCACGAGCAGCTCGTAAGCGAGGACGCTATCGTTATAGATGCGCAGCAGCGCGCCGAGGAGCTTCGCAACAAGACCATTCTGCGTTCCAACCAGGTCTACAACAACGCCAAGCGCAGCGCGGATGACGTTTTCTCAGCTCTGCTTCACTGCCTTGAGGACTATTATTCCGCCATCGAGCAGG
>CADBGC010000117.1 GCA_902794055.1 uncultured Eubacteriales bacterium
CCGGGGATACTACGCCTATGCCAAATGACCCCACTCCTATGCCTGATCCCGGGGATACTACGCCTGAGCCGAATGACCCCCATCCCACCGCTGCTCCAACCCCTCCTTCACCTAATACTGGCGCTATGAGCATTGTTGGTATTGGCGTATCTGCAGTGATTGGTGGTATTTGTATCATCAAAACAAGAAAACGCAATGACAATTAACTTCGCGCCAAATGAGTTCGCAGTATCTAACCTGCTAACAATGAATTCAAGCTAAGTTGCAACTATTCAAGTATTGCCTACTCATTTTTAGAAATGATGTGTGTGATTTGTTGGTGTGTTTGAATCTAACATTCCCATCACCACAATCTTCCCCGGCGCATGCCCGGTATAGTAAAACGGATAGCAAGTCGTCAGCATGATATGCTGTCCCGAGAGCAAAGGTACTCGAAGTTCGCTATCGGATTCGAGTACCTTTATTGATACAACAGTATAGCGGATCATTGATCCGTCTTCAAGTGTAACGGTAATGGTATCGCCAAAGTCGATATCCTTGAGCACTTTAAGATGGTTTTTGTTCCTATGACCGTACACCACGCACACTCCTTCCTCACCAGGATAGGCCGAGGTTTCGAGCCAGCCGGGGTTTTGAGCGAGCGTTGGTCTATCTACTCCAACGGAAACGGGAACATTCTGTCTGAGGATGGTCAATGTGAAGTCTTTACCGTGTGCGGGTGAAGTCGCGGACGGAGTAGGCCGAGCGGGAATATCGGTCGCATTTGGACTGGCGTTTGGTGTGATGCTTGTAGATGCGCAAGGGGTTTCCATGGTTAGTGTTGTTATTGCGTCTTCGGGCGCGCCGTTCTCGATCGGAGAGCTCGGCGTTTGCTCGGGGTCGGGTGTGCGCTTGAACCTATCCTTCAAAGCGTTCGGCGTGGAATGCGCCGTTTCTGATGGTGCTTGAGTATAGTAACCTTCAAGCGCTGTATAACTTTCGGCGTAGTTCTTCGTAGTTTCGGGTGTGTTGCAACTCTCCGTAATTGAGTTCCTGCTTGATGTAAGAAAAATTGCAAAGGTTATTGCAGCTATTATTGATAGTGCAAGAGCTACAACAAGTTTCCTTTTCTTAAGCTTTCTCTTTTTCATTTCGATTTCCTTTCTTCACAACAGATTTGTGCTTCCGCTTATGTTTTGTGTTACAAGAAGTCATGTTACATCGCCAGCAAAACATACAGCCATTTTCTAGAGTCGCTAAAGCATCGTGCGAAATGACTCTTAAAATCATGCAGAAAAGCAGCACACAGCTTTTCTGGATTGTCTTTATCTCGGGTTTTGCATTGTATCTATATGACGAGTTATCCACTACAGCGCCCATGGCATACTGTTGTTCTGTGGACTTGGCTTTATCACGGCAAAAATACACTTTGATGCACAATTTTTGACGAAATAAGAATTCTTCAATACTACCAGCATGGCAAATATGAAACAATATATTGCGTTGAGAGTTTCATTTTCTCTTGTCACCACTATTCATGCAATGATACAATAGTTTTGAGAAAAGTGAAGGAATGCACTAAATAGCCATTACTTAAATTCGACTTGAGGTGTTTCTATGAAAAAAATGACTTCAACAAAGAATAGCACGACTAAAAAGCATCCTATTTGCAAGCTTGGTGCTCCTTCAAATATGGTTGAGCTTTGTAATTATGTTTATGACATAATCATAAACCATGGCTCCATCCTTTTTGTTGGAAATAATATTTTTGCTAATAAAATAATTGAGAATGAAGCAATCCGGTGTGACGAGCCATATATTATTGGTGCTTGGCCTCGTCGGTACACAGAGCATTGCAAACCTGCGAGAATTAATAAAGAATCCCTCGTGGTTAGAAGGCTTGTTTTCCCTGGGTTTAAAAGTCGCCCTTCTTGTTTAATTGTTGTCGAGCCGCATTCTTCGCTTATAGCAATTAGAGATGCCCGATTATTGAGGATTCCTATTGTTGCAATTTCAAATGGAGACATCAATATTTATCGCCACTACCAATTCTCATGCAGCATTAATTCTTTTAATGAACTTAGTAACGTTTTATCTGCGATTGCAGATGCTATAGTCAAAGCGAAGAATTCTGCCAGTTATAGCCTGGGACGCGGGTCAAGAGGTGCCGCGTATCGTCGTCTGGGGGTGTGCCTCCGACCTCGAGCGCGAGATTGGCGTGGGCCAAGAGGTACCGAGTATCCTTCGCCTCCCCAAATTCCTTCGCCTGATGACGATGATGTTTCTGTTGATAATAAAAAGGAGGAATGAATAGAATGAGTTTGGATATAGAGAAGATTGTTGCGACAATTCCAATCCTATTAGAGTATATCATCCCAGGGTTTGTTACTCTTTCCTTTTACAATAGAATTCGGGAAAAAGAAGCTCTACTTGAACAATCTAAGCTATTGAGTTGCATATGCATCAGTTTGCTTCTGAATTTCTGTTTTAAAAGTCTAGTATCAAACATATACATTCGCGTTATTGTCGAAATAGTAGCTGGATGCATACTCTCGATTATTTTCATTAAAATAATCAGCTTCGAATTCGTTCGTAATAAGTTCTCAAAACTGAATAGAACCACAATAGCTGAATCTGTATTTGAGGCTATTGGATTACACTTGCCAGACAAATACGTCACTGTTTTTCTAAAAGATGGGTCGATGATTTATGGGCGTCTCATCGTATTCAACGGTGGTGACGATTCTTGGTTAGCAATAGACTGTTATCGCACGTCTGGTCCTTCTTTTGATGATGAGCATGGAAAGAAAGATGAATGGTACAGGAAAGAAGAACCCAAAAGCAATATATATCATGTGATCACGATTCCATATAATGAAATCCGTGCAATTGCCAAGCATGATAAGGAGTTTCAAAGCAAAACCAAACGCTCAAAAAGCAAAACCAAACGCTCAAAATGATTAACGATCGGTCTCAGAATTGCACTATAGTGATTGCCGTTTTTTGCATCAGCATTATGATTTGATACACTCTCTTAAAGAAACGGGCATCTAAGACATATGTTTGATTAACGAATGAGCATTGTTCGATTAACGCATAGAAGTAAGATTTGTAGAGTTACTTTTGTGTTTCATAGTTACATTATTCATACTTATCTATACAATAGATTTGCGCCCACCGTTTTTTCGATGGGCGCATTGTGTTAGTTGTACGGTCTTGCGAACATGAATATCGGGTAATTTGTGCTTGACCATAGCTCGCGGATAACGACACGGCCTTTGGAGCTCGAAGCCTCGATCACCTTGCCCGCGCCGATATAGATGCCCGTATGGTGGACTTCGTTCCATCTGCCGCAGCCGCTGCATTTGCGGTTCACCCAAAATACAAGGTCGCCCGGGCGAAGGTCAGTCTCCCCCACTGTCATATTCTCGCAGTAATGCGCCTGATCCGCAGCGCAACACCAGAAGTGCGAGCCGAGATCGGGATCGACTTCGTTGATCGCCCAATAGACCAGCCCCGAACAATCAAACTTATCATCGCCCTTTGCACCGAGCACATACGGTGCGCCGAGCTTTGTCATGGCTGCACGAACGACCTCAGCACCCTTTTCATCCGGAAGAAGGTCGAGTATCTCGTTTATGTCCGTATCGCCCGACACGTCAACTCCGAGAAGCTGTGCGTAATATGAGCAGTATTCGGGCTTCATCATCTCGTTCAGCATCTCGCGCTGATAATCGTTGAAGCTGTATAAATCTGCGCCTTCACGGTAGCTGAGCGCCGAGAGCCGAACATAGCAGGTAAGCGTTACAGAGCCGTTGCCCGTTGAGGTTTCGTGCGTGACCGTAAACGGATTCATGTTTTCATACACCTCCGAAAGCAGTGCTTCCGATTCATCCGTAAGCACAACAACGTCCATAGGCTCCTCGTCCCTTGTGGTAGCAAGCACTGCGAACACGGCAAGCACGTCGTTCCAGTTGTTTACAGGAGCATCGCCGTCCTCATCGCCTATATAGACGATCTCGCGCCTTGAATGCCCTGCAAGCGGTATCCGGTTGATCGCCGCAGATATGTTTGTGCTATGCTGCGCCTCAATTGTCGGGATAACTTGGGATATCGTCTTACCCCCTCCGTCATTTGAGTGAAAAAGCCCGAACCCCGAGAACAGTATCACTGCGATCAACGCGATCCCGGCAATAATGACAACTGCAACCCAGCCACCTGCGGCTATCGCGGCAGCAAGCCATTTTACACCTGCAGCGATACCTTTGCCTGCGGCAACAATGCCTTTCACTGCAAGCTGGACGGCCTTTACCGTCACTTGTGCTGCGGCCTTTGCCGCCGCTGCCGCTTTCTGCGCTGCATACCTCGATGCCTGCGCCGTTTTTTGAGCGGTCTGCTTCGTGGCTTCGGCGGTTTTAACAACAACCCTTTCTGTTGCCTTCACGGTTCTTGCCGTAGAATTGACCGTGCGTGATGCGGTCTTTACAGTCCTTGCGGGTGCTTGGCCTACCGTGGAAGCTGTATTCTTCGAGGCGACTTTCGGGCGAACGGGGGTTCGCATCGGTTTTGTAGCGCTTGTCGCTTCGGGGTAAGCAGGCTTTTGGCCCGTTCTGATGGCTTGGTTTTTATTTCCATGTGCGGAGCTTTGAGCGTTTTCGGTTATAGGCTTGGCGTTGTTCCGTTCAGATGCGCTTTTGCCGCGCTCCTTGCGCTCCTTGCGCTGCTTGCCGCTTTCATTTCTGCGTTTCCTGTTTGGCTTGCCTTTAGTTCGAGGTTCCGGAACTTCATCTGTTGGGTATGGATCCCCCGCTTCGATAACTTGGGGTGTATCGATGCTCGGCTCTTGCGAGAGCTGCTTTTTCGCTCTGCGCTTATCCGCGCTTTTGCGTATGCGCTTCTTAACCGAAGCCGAAGCTTTGTTCGCGGTTTTCTTCGTAACCGCAACACCGTCATTTGCGATCTCGCCGAGCTCATGCTCCGCGTACTCGGAAGGAGAATCGTATTCGGAGCTGTCGGTGTTTGCCCTGTCCTTTGCCCGCTGTGCAGCGCTGCGCATACCTTTTGAAAGGTTCACTGCTTTATTCAGCACTTTCGGAGCACCCATCTTGGGCTTGACCTTGAGCTTTATTCTCGGTTCTTTCATGCTTTCACCCCCTATGAAGCAAGCACCTCACGAGGCTTTGTGGTCATAAGCCTATACAACTCGGTATCTGTCGGGAACTTGTCCTCGAAAGGCACTACGCTGCCCGCGCATACAAGTAAGCCTTTACCCGCTTCGGCGTTCGTTACATACGAGAGCTGAGTATCGGATATGCCGAGCAGCTTTGAAAGCTCCTGCCTGTCGGTAGCAGCCTGATTAAGAAGCGTTATAAACTCCGAGTTTGCAAGCATCGTTCGTGCTGTATGCGACTGCAAAAGGTCCTCAACGTTCTGCGAGATACCCGTATAGAAAGCGTTGTGCTTCCTTGCTCGCTTCCACTGCTCAAAGAGGAAGTTGGAACTGTACGCGCTGGAGAACAGCAGATAGATCTCGTCGATGAAAACGAATGTCGATCTGCCCTTACGCTTGTTCTTGAGTATGCGGTTATAGATCGCATCAAGGGTAACAAGCATACCGATGGGTTTGAGTTGCTTTCCGAGATCGTGGATATCGTAGCAGATGACCGAGTTCTCGGTATCGACGTTCGTATGCCTTGCAAAGGTATCGAGTGAACCGTCCGTAAACAGCTCTATCGCAAGCGCAACGTCCTTTGCTTCGGGTTCGGGCTGATCAAGAAGCTCGCGGTGGAAATCCTTGAGCGTGGGCGGGTTGCACTTGAAGCCGCTCTTGATATAGTCGCGGTATATGAGCGTGGTGCAGCGATCGATTATCGACTTCTCCTTCGGACTTATCCTGCCCGAGCCGATAAGCAGCTCGCAGAGCGAAAGCACGAACTCGTTTTTGAGCGTGATCGGGTTCTCGGAGTCGGAATAATCTATGTCCATATCCATCGGATTCAGGTGCATGGGAGAGTCTGCTGATATGCGTATGATCGAACCTCCGAGCGCGCTTACAAGCGGCGTGTACTCCCTTTCGGGATCGAGTATTATAACGTCGCAATCGCCGCGTATGATGAGCTGCACGATCTCGCGCTTTGCAAAGAACGATTTGCCCGAACCAGATGTGCCGAGATAATAGCTATTGCCGTTCAGAAGCTCGCGCCTGTTCACAAAGATAAGGTTGCGGCTGATCGCATTCTGACCGCAGTATGTGCCGTCTTTATGGGAGATCTCCTGCGCTCGAAACGGCATTAAAACGGCGGTGCTTTCGGTGGTGAGCGTTCTTATCGCGTTTATCTTGCGAAGCCCTATCGGGAGCACCGTTATCAAGCCCTGAAGCTGCTGATAGGAAAGCGTATCGAAGTCGCACAGATGCTTTCTTGCAACGGAGAGAAACGCTTCCGTGTCCGCATCGAGCTGCTCCATGCTGTCCGCCATGTGGATGGCCGTAACGGTTACGAACATCATGCGCTGATCTCGGTTGGTGAGGTCGTTCAAAAACTCCGTGGATTCCTTGCGCTGCTGTTCAAGGTCATACGGCACTATCGCGGCGAAGTTGTTATTGTTGTTCTGCTTGCGCTGCCATTTGGCTATCTCGGATTCCGTACCGAGCAGCTTTCTTTCGACCTCTTTAACCGCTTCATCCGTAGGAACAGGGATTATGTCCACCGAGAGCATCATATTCCGCTGCATCTCACAAAGCTCGGTTATCATACTGTCCTTGATGAACGATGGATATTCTTTAAGAAACAGCACCCTCGCATACTTCTCGCCGATCTTTATGCAGTTGGGAAGCACGCTCATACTCGCTGGCGCGATATTATCCTTGAAGGAATGACCTTTGCGCCGAGAGGAGCCGATATCGAAGTGAAAATTATCCTCCTCGCCTGCACGGTAGAAATCATGCAGTATCCGAAGCCTTTCGGCGGCATTGAGTTCAACGAGCGTGGACGAGAGCGCGGCGAACCGCGAAACCAGCTCCGAATACACGCGGTTGAAGAATATCCTCGCTTCCTCGATATTGCGCTTGATGACCGAAACCGTTACATACTTCTCCTGGATTATGCAGCTTCCGGTCGTTGCTTTGGTTGTGAGGATATCGTTGAACTCAGCTCGGTACTTATCGAGCATATCGCCGTGCATTTGAAAGAGGAAGGACTTGAAATTGCGCTTTGAAACCCTGCGGTTGTTTATGCTGATCTTGGTGGTCGCTCCGACTTCAAGGGAGTTGATAAGGTCGCAGTACATAAGGAACATTTCCGTCTGATCCTCTGCGGATGCGACAGAATAGTTTATATCCGTGAACTTAAAGCTCTTTGTGTATTTGTTCCCCGCAAGGAAAGTGCCATCGTCCCAGATACGCTTTATCGGGATGGTGTCCTGCACGGTGCGCGGTATCTTGAAGTTATCCCTGTCGCCGCGCAGTATCGCCTTGAGCGTTTTAATCACAGCGTATCACCTCACCCAAGCGCGTATCAGCCATAACGGAAGCGTACAGATCGCTCGGAACGAAAACAAGCTCCTTTGGCGTACTCATCTGACGAATGTATGCTCCTGCGAACTGCTCCGCAGTCATGCCGTGGTAGCGTATGAAGCCGAGTGCCGCGAACGGGAACGCCGCAAGCACACATACCCAGCTCACCGTCTCCGAGCCGAGCGGTTCTTTTAGGCCGAAGTACACGCCGACCGCAACCGCGACCGCTGCGGCAGAAAAAAGGAACTGCCTTGCGGACAGCCCCATGATGATCGATTCCTGATAATCACGAATCTCTTTGTTTATCTTTATTTCCATTTATACCTCCAAACTGATTGATAGAATAATAAAAGTGTTTAGTTTTCTTGACCTTTTCCATGGCATCGAATATAATAGCCACATACCGATATTCAAGGGTGCTTACAATGCAGAAAACCTCAATAAAAGTTAATATTGACGAAGGAATAAAAGCGCAGGCGACGGAGCTGTTTAATGCGCTCGGTCTTGATATGTCAACAGCGATCAATCTTTTTCTGCATCAATGCGTTCTTTGCGGATCGCTGCCTTTTGAACATCCTCGGCTTAGTGCCGAAACACTTGAAGCAATGGCTGAAGCAAAGCGCATATCATCCGATACTACCGTCAAAGGCTATAAAAGCAGCGAAGAGTTAAAGGCCGCTCTGGATGATTAACACTCACCGTTTTTATCGACATCCTCAATT
>CADBGC010000118.1 GCA_902794055.1 uncultured Eubacteriales bacterium
GAGCTCGATATGGCCGCCTGTCTGTTCGGCGGCGAGCTTCAAAAGCGGTATCCCGAGCCCGACCTTACGGGTGGTGCGGGTGGTGGAGAACGGATCGTGTACCGAGGCGAGGAACTCCGGACTCATGCCGAAGCCGTTGTCCTTTATCGCGATGGTAAGCTCCGTTTCCGTTTCATCGAGGGTTATCTCAACAAGATCGGCCTCCGCTGTGATGGAGTTCTGAGCTATGTCGAGAACGTTGAGGGATAATTCCTTCAATACAGCCTCCTTTCCGAGCCGCTTTTCGCGGTTCGCTTGAAAAACCGTTTCGTTATTTATGCCACTCGTTCTGCGCGCGCCCAAGCTCCCTGAAGAGCGCGGCGCGAATCTGCTCGGCAGGCGCATCGAGCGAAGCATCCAAATGGAGAAAGTTCTCCGCCTGATTCAGCTCCCAGAGCCTGTGCGCATCGCTTGAAACAACGAGCTTTCTGCCCTCCGCAAGCTCGATATTCTTCCTTTCCCGAAGCTCGGCCAGTCCGAAAACGGGCTGATCGGGAAAAGTGCCGAGCATGGCGAGCAGGCCGTTCGATTCGCGGTCGATATGCGCCGGATAGCATATTCCGCCGAATGAGCGCACCATCGCCGCCGCATCCTCGATCGAGAGAGAGGTGGCACCGGGCAAAAACCACGGATCCTCCCCCGTCACAACGTCCTTCGGCCCCATGATGAACTGATTGCCGAAGATCTCGACCTTGTTTTTGAGCTGCATACGATAGGGTTGAAGCGCCTCGTCGAAGCGCATCGCCGTTTCAAGGTCCTCAAAGATCGAAACCATGTGGATCTCCTCGGCGGTGGTCAGCTCCATGCCGGGAACCGGCGTTATGCCGTATTCCGCGCAGGCCTCGAAGAAGGCGGGGCAGTTTTTGCAGGAGTTATGGTCGGTCAGCGCAACTATCTTCAGCCCGTTCAAATAGGCCATGCCCGCGATGTTGCAGGGTGTCATGTCGTCGTCCCCGCAGGGGGACAGGCACGAATGCACGTGAAGATCATAGCTGAAAGCTTCCATAATATTATCAGCAGTCCGCCTCGCGGTAGGCCTCTGCGGCTTCAAGCGCCTCGCCCCCGCCGTTTTGCGGAGCGATCAGCTCGTATATCCTGCCGCACAGAGCAAAGGTCGGTTCATTGGATGAAAACAGGTTCACCCCGCGCATCTCGGCCGCCGCGATAAGATCCTCGCCGGGCTCAACGCCCTCCGCAAGGATGACGCAGGCGACGTCCGTAAGCTGAGCCACCGCGATGACGTTGATATTGCTCATTATCGTCACCCAGGCATCGCCACTGACGGCTCTGCCCATGACCCAGCTCAAAAGATCGCCCGCATAACCGCCGGTGACCTCTCGATCGCCGTCGTCGAGATTATGCGAAGAAAGTCCGAGCTTTTTTGCAAGATCGTTTACGCTGATCATCTTTTCCTCCTGCTTTATTCAGGTGATAAAATAACGAAAGATAAGTATGAGATATTGCCGTTTCAAGCCTTATTCGGGCTTTTTATCGGCTCCCTTTTGCTTGTTCACCATCGCCTTGAACCGCTCGCGCATGAGGATCAGGCAGTCGTCCATCTGTGCCTCGCCGCTAACCACGTCCTCCGCAAACGCGCGGCAGGTGGGGGCTCCGCAGGCGCCGCAGTCTATCTGCGGCGTGGCATCGTAGATGGATTCGATCTCCATCATCATGCGGATGGATTCGGCGCGGCTCAAATTGAGCGCGCCCTTCTCCGGGCTGACGTAGGTGAAGGGTCTTGCATCGACGAGCTCGTCGGGAACGTAGGTCTCGGGGTCCTCACCGGTCTTGGGCACCCTGTTCATCGAAACGGGCAGATACCTTCTTAATGATTGAAGCTTTACCCTTGCGATGTACGGGTTTTCGACCGTCATCGTGCCTCCGACGCAGCCGCCGGGGCAGGCGTTGAGTTCAACAAAGCTTACGTTCGTGAGCTGACCGTTCTCGATCTTGTCGAGCACGTGGATAACGTTTTCGATGCCGTCCGCCGCGAGATAGCCCTCGTTGAGAAGGCTCGAGGCTTCGCCGCCGGAGGATGCCCAGCTCAGACCGATCATGCCGGTTTTGCTGGCGGCCTTCGGGGAGGCTTCGCGCTTCATCGCGGAGATGAGGCGGAAGTAGACCTCGCTTGCGGAAACGACGTTGTCAACGTAGACCTCCTGATCCTGCATCGTGCTCTTGACCCAGCTCACCTTTGCGGGACAGGGCGATATGAACACGGTGCGGATATCCTCGCTCTTGAGCTCGGGATGCTTTTTGAGCGCCTCCCTGCGGGCGTATTTGCCCGCAATCTCCATGGGAGCAAGAAGCGGGAGCAGGTGATCCGTCAATGTCGGAAAACGGTTTTTGATGAGTCTGACCACAACGGGGCAGGCGGAGCTGATGAGCGGAAGCACGATATCGCTTCGGTTCATATAATGCCGCGTGTATTCCGTGTGGATCTCGGCGCCCCTCGCGACCTCGTAAACGTCGTTAAAGCCGATGTCCAGCAGCCCTTGGATGACGTAGTCGGCATCCGTCAGCGCATTGAACTGGCCGAAGAGCGACGGAGCGGGCAGGGCGATCAGATACTTGCTCGAATCGAGATCCTCGAGCTTTTCATAGACCGCGCGCTTTGCCTTCTGCTCGCAGACCCTGATGCATTCACCGCAATCGATGCAATCGTCGGGGTTTATGACCGCATGACCGTCCCTGATACGGATCGCTTCCGTGGGACAGCGCTTTAAACAATTCGTGCAACCCTTGCACTTCTCGGTTTCAAGAAAAACCGAATGCTTATATCCTTCCATGCAGTCTCCTTTTCAGCTTGCTCAGCTTACCTTGAATTTGAGTTCGATCGTCGTGCCTTTGCCGACGACGGAATCTATGCTCATTTCATCGGAGTAGTTCTTCATGTTCGGAAGCCCCATGCCCGCGCCGAAGCCGAGCGCCCTTATATTATCGGGCGCGGTGGAGTAGCCCTCCTGCATCGCGGTCTCAACGTCCGCAATACCGGGACCCTCGTCTGCGAGCACGACTCGAAGGCAGTCCTCATCCACGTACACGTCGGCGGTGCCGCCGTTTGCATGGATGACCATGTTGATCTCTCCTTCGTACATGGCGATGCTCACCCTGCGCGTGAGCTCCGGCGAGAAGCCAAGCTGCCTCATCAGCTTCTTGACCTTGACCGACGCCTCACCCGCCGAGGTGAAATCGTTTCCGTCCACATCAAAATGGAAATTCAGAGTTTCGTTTTCCGCCATCCGATCACCTTCCCAGTCCGGCAAGATACAGCCTTCCGCAGGACTCGTACATAGTCAGCTGAGTGGTCATGAGCACGGTGCCGATATTCTCGGCAAGCTCGATCATCTCCTCGGTAGGAGTCTTCCCGCGAACGAAAACGACGCAGCCCATGTCCATCATCAGAGTT
This sequence comes from uncultured Eubacteriales bacterium, assembly GCA_902794055.1. Taxonomy (GTDB): domain Bacteria; phylum Bacillota; class Clostridia; order Christensenellales; family CAG-138; genus PeH17. The sequence goes on from CADBGC010000118.1 coordinate 3,449, forward strand.
GTGCGAATGACCTGCGAGTTCACAAGCCCCGTAAGAAGGATGCCCTGATCCTTCACAAAGGCGAGCACATCGCTCATCATATCGCTGCCGCACGCGGAGTGAGCTTCCTTATCGAGATGCTCGCTGCCGGTAAGAACCTTGGCTTCAAGGATTTCGGCGACCTGACTGAGTTCCATTTTAAACCTCCGATTTGGATAAAAGAATTAGTACTTTGCGATGATATCGCGAACGATGTTCGGCGCAAGCCTGCCGTGCACGTCGTCGTCGATCATGATAACGGGAGCAAGACCGCAGCAGCCGAGGCAGCGGGTGGGTTCAAGGGTGAACTTGCCGTCGGGTGTGGTGTGGCCGGGCTCGACTTCAAGAACCCTCGCCAGCTCGTCGAGCACCTTCTGAGCGCCCTTGACGTAGCAGGCGGTGCCGAGACATACGCGGATGATGTGTTCGCCGCGAGGTTCGAGGTTAAACATGGAATAGAAGGTGGATACGCCGTAGATCTCCTCGAGGGAGCGGCCGAGACCTTCCGCAACCATGGTCTGAACTTCGATCGGCAGGTAGCCGTAGATGTTCTGTGCAGCCTGAAGCACGGGCATCGTGGCGCCTTCCTTACCCTTCCACTGGGCTATGACTTCTTTGAGCTGAGCTTCCTGCTCCTTCGTGCCCTTAAAAGGAATGGTAGTTGTTTGTTTAGCCATGCTGTTCCTCCTTATACCGCTTTGCGGTTGATAGAAAATTGACTTCATCGGCGAAATAAGCCCCGATGGGCATAGTTCCGCCAACATATAACGATTATATCACAAATAATCACCAATATCCATAGCCAAAATGCCGCTAAATCGTATATTTGTTTGGTAATTATTTCGTTTTTTATGTTACAATCCGTTTATTATTTCCGAGTAAAACAGTAGGGTTTTCGGTTATGATATATGCCGTTGCTTTGCGCCGAATGCGCCTTTTTCCCATTCCTATCACAAAAGCGTTCGCACATCCGATCTGCTAAGCCGCATTGGCAGGTGCCAAATCCAAGAATGGATATTTCCCCAAGAAATTCCGCAGGAATTTCCACCTCAACTATTCACTATTCACTCTTCACCATTCACTAAAAAAGACGAACGCCCCTCGGCATCCGTCCTCCGAATATTTCATTGATGCACTCCGGTTTCCGCCGTCAGCAGCCCGCAAGCTCCGCAAACAGCCGCGCCGCGATGCCGATAAGCTCATCCGAAAAATCGTATTCAAGCGTATGCAGCGGCGCGTGGCTTTCGCCGCAGCCGATATAAAAGAGCGCGCCCTTTGTTTTCTTCGTGTAATATCCGAAATCCTCGGAACTTCTGAACGGTTCATCCCATTCTGCGATGGGAAGCTCGAGCGCCCTTGCGGCGGCGCGCACCCTTTCGGCGCAGCCTTCATCGTTTCGCGTTTCGGGGAAGGGATCGCTGCGGGAAACGGTACAGCTAAGGCCGTGCCTTCTGCAAACCATGTCCGCAATTCCTTCGATGCTTTTTTCAGCAGTTTTCATGCAATCCTCATCCTCCGAGCGGATGGTGAGAGCAAGATGCGCAAAGCCCGCAGAGGTGCCGAAGGCATCCGCCCTTTCGCAATCCCGACGGCTTGAAACGCTCGCGCCGACGACGGTGCACATCACCATTCCGCGTGAGCCGAACGCCATCATCGGATCAGGGCTTTCAAGCTCGCAGTCCACCGCCGCAGCCTTCACAAGCTCCGGCACGGCAAGGATGAGCTCCGCGAGCGCAAAAGCGGGGTTGCTTCCGTTTTCCGGCTGGGAGGCGTGGGAATTTCTGCCGATCAGCCTTATGACCATGCCCGTTGAAGCGCATGCGGCGCAGCCCGTGTGCACGGCAACGGAGCCGAGCGGAAAACCCGGCATATTGTGGTAGCCGTAGATCTCGTCTATATTCTCAAGCTCTATCAGCTTTTCGCACTCGACCGCTCCCGAGCCGTTCTCCTCGGAATGCTGAAATAGGAAGAACACATCGTTTTCACAGCCGTTTTTATCCACGAATTCGGCAAAAGCGGCGAGTGAGGCGCAATGCCCGTCGTGCCCGCATTTATGCGAAACGCCGCGGTTTTCGGAGCAATGCTCAAGCGCCGTGCCCTCGTCTATCGGCAGCGCATCCATATCGGCGCGGAAGGCGATCCTCTTTTTGCCGCCGCCCTTTGCGCGGCAGGCCGCATAGAACCATGCGCCCATATCGTGAAGCTCAAGCGAAGTTCTTTGTGAAAGATACTCTATCAGTATCCGCTTTGTTTTCTCCTCTCGCCCCGAAAGCTCCGCGCTTTTATGCAGGGTATGGCGAAGCTCCACCGCCGAAGCGAGGATCTTTTCGGGGATATTATTTTTTTTGATTGTCATCTTTTTCTCCGGAAGTGTCGCGGGCAGCTTTTTCGGAGCAGAAATTTCATCCGAATGCCCCGCCCGTTCGTTTAATAAATGGTCGATCGCGCAGCGACTCTCACCATATATGAATTATAAACATATCGGGCGCATTTGTAAAGTGCATAGGGCGCAGCTTCGCTCTTTCGCCCTTTCGGTGTGCGAATACGCCGTTTTTCATTCGCACGGCGGCGCCGCTCTGTATTGAAACGCATCCGATATTGTGGTATAATTTAGAATGGATTTGTATAGCGCTTCGCTTCGACGAACACTCATACAAAATTATGCGGTTTTTCGCATGAAGTAAAGAAGGAGTAACCAGTATGAAACGCATCTTTTCACTCGCAGCGGCTGTGATCCTTGCCGCGCTTACAGTTCTTGCGCCCGTTGCCCACGCGAGCAGCGGCTCAGTTGTTTTTTCGATGAACAACGTTGAAAACGTATCCCCCGGCGACAGCTTCACCGTTACGCTCAGCATCTCCGGCGATTATCAGGCGCACGGCATGCACCTTTCCGTTGAATACGATCCCAACTCCATGACGCTTGAGAGCTGCGACCAGGGCGGCTATCTCGATGCGCTCAGGGCACTCAACGGCTTCCCTCTTCTTGATGCGGAGACCCTTGCCCCCGAGGGCAAGATCAAGCTCGGCGTTATTATGCCCACAACTGCGGCGACCGGCTCCGGCGAAGTTCTCGTGATGAGATTCCACGTCAACGAGGGCGTTACTGTCAATCAGCAGGTGATAATGGTGATCCACGAGTTCATCTATATGCCCCTTAGCGATAAGACCGGCACCGACGTTCCTTTCAGCACCCGCAACTCCATAATAACCCTCAACGGCGGCACCACCCCCGACGGC
>CADBGC010000119.1 GCA_902794055.1 uncultured Eubacteriales bacterium
GGCCACGCCGGTGAAGAACACCGTGGGAAACAGGATCCGCAGGAGGCCGGCGCAGAGAGCCGCCGTCTCCGGGTCAAAGCCGTCCGCCAGCAGGCCGACGATGGGATCTGCCAGAGCCATTCCCAGCAGGGAAAACACCGCAGTCAGCAGGCCCACCCAGGTGAAACAGCAGTAGGACAGCCGGAAGGCGTCCTCCCACCCGTGCTGTTCCATCCGTTCGGCAAGGGCATTGAACACCGCCGCAGCCGTTTCCGGCACCATCGCCTGGTTTGCGAGCCAGCCGGATGCCGTGCTCGCCCTGCGCGGAGCGATGGAAATTTTTGAGCTTACCTCCCATCAGATTCTTGCGGGCGATATGAATTCGGACGGCGTTGTTTCAGTTTCGGATGCGGTGAATATTATGCGCATCGTGATCGGACTTGCGCAAAGCGACTGAAAAAACAATAAAGAATCAATTTTGAAAGGAAGTAATATCATGAAAAAAAGGTTGCTGTCACTCATCTGTTCCCTTGCTCTTGCTTTAGCGATACTGCCTTCGGCAGCGTTTGCAGGATCACTCGGCGAACGCAGCGAAAACCCTGCGGATGCTCCTATATGGGATGGCAGCGCTGCTTCATCCTTTGCGGGCGGCAGCGGTGCAGCCAATGACCCCTATCTGATTTCAAACGGCGCGGAGCTCGCGTATTTTGCGCATATCGTGAACGATGCCGTGTTCAACACGGAGGGTCTATACTTTGCTCTTACCGCCGATATCTATCTCAACGATATTTCAAACGTTTCCTCGTGGAGTGAGAACAACGCGCCCGCAAACGTTTGGACACCCATCGGCTACAATACCTATGAAATAGTCGATGATTTCAATATCCGCGTTCGCGATGAAAACGCCTTCAAGGGGCATTTCGATGGCAGGAATCACACGGTACACGGCGTTTACGTTAAGACCCTGCGCAACAACGACGGCTTTGCGCCGTATCAGGAAGGCAGCGGCCTCTTCGGCTCCTCGCATTATTCAAGCTTTCTTGATCTGAGGCTCGCCAATTCCTTCATCTTCAGCGAAACGAGCTCCGTTGGCGGCATTGTTGGCTGGCATTATCGCGGCGGTCTCTCGATGGGCGTTGGTTATGCAGTCAAGGGCTGCCTTGTTGAAGAAAGTGTTCGCGTTATCGGCTATCAGAACGTTGCGGGCATCGTGGGCTTTGCGAACTGTTCCCATGCCCCGATCACCGAATGTGTGAACCGCGGCGCGATCCTCGGCAACAACGGCATTGGCGGCATAGCGGGCGGCGCACCTCAGCGCACCTCGGATAAGCTCGTTATAAGAAGCTGCATGAATGAAGGAAGTGTCACTGCAGAGGTCAATTTCTCAGGCGATGCTTACTCCGCAGGTGGTATAGTCGGTTGGATCACCGGCGATATTGAGCAGTGCGCAAACTATGGTACGATTTCAAGCAAGCGCGTAGCGGGCGGCATCGTGGGCGACACCGACGAAGCTTGCTTTGTTACCGATTGCTACAATGCAGGAACCGTTACCGCCGAATACGAGGCCGGCGGCATCGTTGCGCTCGTTCTTCCCGCAAATACGATCACCCGCTGCTATAATGCAGGCACAGTCGTTGCACCCGATTCCGCAGGTGCGCTTATCGGTGCGGCATACGATCCGAACTCATTAACCGTAAACAACTGCTATTATCTGAACACGAGCTGTCCTCAGGCGGATTCCGTCTGCGGAGCTCTGCTCACTGCGGCGCAGCTTCAAAATCAGTCGAGCTATGTGGGCTTTGATTTCAACAGCATTTGGACAATGGACGGAGACGAGGGCTATCCCTATGCGGAGCTTCAAAGCATCCCGCAGTTTGACACAGCGCCCGTTATCCACGGCGATTTGGACGGAAACGGAAGCGTCACGATTGCCGATGCGGTGCTTGCGCTTCGCTGCGCTATTGGCCTTCTCTCGCCCACTCCCGAGCAGATCGCCGCAGGTGATACTGATGGCGACGGAAGCATCAGCATTGCCGAAGCCGTTCTGATACTCAGAGCGGCGATGGGGCTGTAGGCAATTGAGTTAAAGAGCTGCCGATCCTTTCGGCAGCTCTTTTATGATGCATTAAAGCGTGGCTTATAACGGGAAAATCAACAGCTTGCGATCACCTTATCAAGCGTTTCAAGGCAGATCTCGGCGCAGCGGCCGACTTCCCTTTCAAACTCCTCAGCGCCGCCGTGGATGGAGTCCGAAACCGCCTTTATAAGCAGGCAAGGAACGCCGCAGCGATCGCAGATGAGAACTATTCCCGCCGCCTCCATCTCGCAGATATCCGCGCCGTAGAGTTCGTGCAGCTCGCGCTTGCGCTCGGGCTTGCCGATGAATTTATCGGCCGAGGCGCAGACAACAGGCTTGAGCGTGGGCTCCGCCTTGAGCGCAGCTTCGAGCAGGGCTCTATCGGTCGGGATGTATTTAGAAGGATAGTTCATATAACGGGCGGGCTCAACGGCATTGAACCAATCCGAAACGTCGAAATCATAGTGTATGACCGATTCAACGACGGCAAGCCTTGCAACGCTCATCTCGTCGGTCAAGCCGCCCACAACGCCGAAATTGACTATCATATCCACGTCATGCACCGATATAAGGTACTGCGCGGCTGCGGAAGAGGCTATCTCCCCCGCCCCGCTCTTTACGATTATCATTTCATAGTTTTCAAGCGTGAGCTTCATTACCTCGAAGCACTTTGCCTCGACCTTTTCGAGCTTTTTGCCGTATTTATTGAGCACCGCATCGATCTCGACGGCGACGATCATACCGATTTTTCTATAATCAAACATATTGCTTATTTTCTCCGTGTATTCTGATATACGTTAATTCGCATATGAATTCTTTGTGCCTGAATTGGCTCCAGCCTTTGGCGACTGCATCGATGTTTTTGTTTTCTATCTTCACTACTTTTGTATAAATCAGAATCAATGTATAATAGAACAAATAAAAAATCACTTTTTGCATTCTTCAGTCTTATGCTCGCTATATTACCAAGCAAAAATGAAATTGCTGCTATAACCATAACAAGCAAAGCAACGAGTCTCAATGCCAATATTGTGTTTTCCGACAATGACTCAAAGAGCTTCATCGGACTAATTGGAGCTTCTCCCGCAAGCATTAGCGCTAAGAAACCAGCAGAAATCCATGCCCTGTTAGGATATGTAGCATCTTCTAGTTTTGCAGCCTTAACAAGAAGATCAATTCCATCTGAACTAAAAAATTTAAATTCATTTAGAATCTCGACAACTCCTTTTACATATTCATTATCGAATTCATTACGTTTTTTTGCAAATACTCCTTTTTTACCAAGATAAATTATTAACAAACCCCATAGTATCATTAAAACCAATGAAATTAACGTTGCAATATGCATGTATTTCGGCAACTTTGGTATTTCAGGAAACTGAGCTACCAGAGCTACTAATACATAGCCCTGCCAAAATACGTAGATAAGGCAGACTGCCATAGCGAGTAAGGGAACTAATAATAGCCGTAGCCATTGCCATAAAGATAGTCTATAATACTTTTTATAAAGTTTTTCAAACTTAAAAAATATATTGTTGTATGTCCACATTTGCAAATACCTTCGTAAAACATGTTCTTAATTGACACATACGATGTATTTAACGCAAAGCCAAATATATCGTATGTGTCAAGTTTGAAACTATTTCTTCTTCGTTTTTTTTCTCTTGAATATCCCGCCTATCCCCTCGCCGTGCTCCGTTCCAAAGGTCTCGGCGAGCTTTTCAAACAGCTCGCGCTGCTCATCGGTGAGGTGCTTGGGGATATCCACGGCAACGTTTACGTAGAGGTCGCCCTTGCCCTGCTGCTTGAGCTTCTGAACGCCGAGCTCCCTAAGGCGGAAGGTAGTTCCGCTCTGCGTTCCGGCGGGGATATTGTATTTAACATCGCCCGAGAGCGTGGGAACCTTTACCTCGCCGCCGAGCACCGCCGTGGTGATCGGGATGGAAAGGTTGGTATAAAGGTTGAAGCCCTCGCGGATGAACTGCTTGTGATCCTTAACGCGGATGGTGACGAGCAGATCGCCGTCCGGCCCGCCATTATAGCCCGCGCCGCCCTTGCCGCCAACGCGGATCGTCTGCCCATCGTCGATACCGGCGGGGATGGTTACGTTCACCTTTAGCACCTTGCTGGTTCTGCCGCTGCCCTTGCAGCTTTCGCAGGGCTGCTCTATCACTTTGCCCGTGCCGCCGCAGGCATCGCAGGCGCGGGTGCTCATCATGGAGCCGAACATGGTGTTCTGCTGAACGTGGATCTGACCGGTTCCCCTGCACTTGGTACAGGTGGATGTCTTGGAACCCGGCTTTGCGCCGCTGCCGCCGCAAACGGAGCATTTCTCTTCCCTGCGGTAGCTTATCTCCTTATTCACGCCGAATGCTGCTTCGTCGAAGGCAATCGTAAGGTTATAGCGAAGATCGTCGCCCCTCATGGGAGCGTTGGGGTTCGCCGAGCGAGTGCTTCCGCCGAAACCTCCACCGAACATGGAGTTCAGGATATCGCCGAAGCCGTCGAACGCGCCCGAAAAGCCGCCGCTCGAAAAGCCCGAGAAGCCGCCGAAACCTCCGCCGCCAAAGCCTGCGTTGGGATCGAACGCGGCATGGCCGAACTGATCGTACTTGGAGCGCTTGTCCTTATCCGAAAGCACCTCGTACGCCTCGTTTATCTCTTTAAAGCTTGCCTCGGCAGCCTTGTCCCCGGGGTTTAGATCGGGGTGATACTTCTTAGCAAGCTTTCTGTATGCGCTTTTAATTTCATCGTCGCTCGCCGTTTTAGCTACACCGAGCACCTCATAATAATCTCTCTTATCAGCCATCTTTTACACCCTTTCCGCTTATGATTTGCCGTTTTCGCGCGGCAGTTCGGCAGGGCTTTTCTATGCGCCGCCATGCAGGACGCTTTTCATTTTAAACCGCGGGGAGCGGAATTTTGCCGTACCCCGCGGTATTTGGTTTATGGAAAGTCGATTATTTATCAACTACCTCGTAGTCGGCATCCACAACGCCGTCATCGCCATTGTTGCCGCCGTTGTTGCCGGAGTTCGGATCGAAACCGCCGGCGTTCGGGTCAAAGCCCGCAGCATTGGGATCGAAACCGCCCTCTGCACCGTTGGGGTTCGCCTGCTGATATATCCTGCCGAATACCTCGTAGCTTACCTCGGTCAGCTTCTCGGTTGTCTCCTTGATCCTTGCGCTGTCGCTGCCGGAGAGCGCGTTTTTAACGTTCTCGATCTCGGCGTTGATCTTCGCCTTATCGTCCTCGGAGATCTTGTCGCCAAGCTCCTTCATGGTCTTCTCGGTGGAGTAAACGAGGGTGTCCGCATGGTTGCGGGTCTCTACCTCCTCCTTGCGCTGACGATCCTCATTTGCATACTGCTCGGCTTCCCTTACGGCGCGGTCGATATCGGCGTCGCTGAGGTTGCTCGAAGCGGTGATGGTGATGTTCTGCTCGTGGCCGGTGCCGAGATCCTTCGCAGTTACGTGAACGATGCCGTTTGCATCAATATCGAAGCTTACCTCGATCTGGGGAACGCCGCGGGGTGCAGGAGCGATGCCGGTGAGCTGGAACTTACCGAGGGATTTATTGTACTGCGCCATCTCTCTTTCGCCCTGCAGAACGTGAATCTCTACGCTGGTCTGGCCGTCGGCCGCGGTGGAGAAGATCTGGCTCTTCTTGGCGGGAATGGTGGTGTTCCTTTCAATGAGCTTAGTGAAAACGCCGCCAAGCGTTTCGATACCGAGGCTGAGGGGAGTTACGTCCAAAAGCAGCAGATCCTTGACCTCGCCGCCGAGAACGCCGCCCTGGATCGCTGCGCCGAGCGCAACGCACTCATCGGGGTTGATGCCCTTGAAGGGCTCCTTGCCGGTAAGGTTCTTAACGAGCTCCTGAACGGCAGGAACACGGGTGGAGCCGCCAACGAGGATGACCTTGTCGAGCTTTTCGTTGGTGAGTCCCGCATCGCGCATCGCCTGCTGTACGCAGGTCTTGGTCTTATCGAGCAGATCGCTGATAAGCTCGTTGAACTTTGCGCGGGTGATGGTCATATCGAGGTGAACAGGGCCGTTTGCATCCATGGAGATGAAGGGCAGGTTCACGTTTGCGGTCATTACGCCCGAAAGCTCGATCTTCGCCTTCTCCGCAGCCTCCTTAAGGCGCTGCTTGGCAAGACGGTCGTTTCTAAGGTCGATGCCGTGGGACTTTTTGAACTCGTCTGCGATATAGTTGATGAGCCTGTCGTCGAAGTCGTCGCCGCCGAGACGGTTGTTGCCGGCGGTTGCGAGAACCTCGAAAACGCCGTCGCCGATCTCAAGGATCGAAACGTCGAAGGTGCCGCCGCCAAGGTCGTAGATGAGGATCTTCTGGTTCTTTTCCTTATCCATACCGTATGCAAGCGCGGCCGCGGTGGGTTCGTTGATTATGCGAAGCACGTTCAGGCCTGCGATCTTGCCCGCATCCTTGGTGGCCTGTCGCTGGCTGTCGGAGAAGGAAGCGGGAACGGTGATGACCGCATCATTCACGGTTTCGCCGAGATAGGCCTCGGCATCCTGCTTGAGCTTTGCGAGGATCATCGCGGAGATCTCCTGCGGGGTGTAGCTCTTGCCGTCGATGGTGC
>CADBGC010000120.1 GCA_902794055.1 uncultured Eubacteriales bacterium
GACGGCTGATTGAAATAGCTTTATACAGGCCCTGCGGAGCAGAATTCGCAGGGCCTTTTTCTGTTTATCGCTCGGAGGCTTTAAACGCTTTTTTGCCCAATAAAACACGACCTGTATGCCTGCCGCCGATATAACTCGATTCTTCCCGTTGCAATGCTTTGAACGATATGGTATAATTATCATGCGGTTTTGTAGGCATAAATGCTTTTGCCATGCAGTTGATGCTCGAAATGATCGAGCTTATGCGGGGAACGATGCATTCCAAAGCCGATAAGAGTGCGCGGCATAAAGATGGAAAATTCGAGCCGCATATCAATTGGAATTAAGTGCTCTGCAGCCGCTGAGGCTTTCGGCGTTCTGCGCAGCGAAAGCGGATGCGTTAAGCTATTTGCGATGAATGAGGAGAACAAATGATCGAATTAACTACACCTATCAGCGAGCAGGCCGCCGCATCTCTTAATGTTGGCGACACCGTTGAGATCAGCGGCTACATACTCTGCGGGCGCGATGCGGTGCTTCCGAAAGTGCTCAAGATGATCGAGAACGGCACTGCTGGCGAGCTCGGAGTCGAGCTTCAAGGCCAAGTCGTGTTCCACACCGCGGTAAGCCCCGCGGGCGTTGGACCCACCTCGAGCAACAAGCTTGAGATCGAATCGAGCATTGCGCCGCTTTCAAAGGCAGGCATTAAGCTCCATCTCGGGAAGGGACAGCTCAAAAAGGAAACCGTTGAATCGTTGGATAAATACAATTCGGTTTACGCGGTGATCCCGCCAGTAACGGCGCTGCTTGGTGCCAAAACAAGCGAAGTAAAGGTGCTTGCCTTCCCGGAGCTCGGCATGGAGGCGCTGCATCTTATCAAGGTCGACAAATACCCCGCTATAATCGGCGCGGCGCATGGGAGGAGCATCTATGACTAAAACCTATGAAGAAATAGCGGCTCTTGTTCGCGATACGCTCGTTGAGGCGGGAAGCACCTTCAGAACCGATAAAAAGGATGCCTACCGCCGTGCGATAGACTGCGAGAGGAACGAGCAAGCCAAATGGGTGCTCGAGCAGGTTCTTGCAAACGCCGAGGCTGCCGAGAATGCGCACAGCCCGCTTTGCGACGATTCGGGCATTCCGCATCTTGTTCTTGAGATAGGCGAGGACTGCGCTGTTACCGGAAAAATGCTCGATGCCATAAAACAGGGTGTTGCGGACGGACTTCGCAAGCTGCCCGGCCGACCGATGGGCATTATGGGAAACGACAGCCAGAGGATAGATCAATCCGGCGGCTTGGATCCGGACAGCGCCGGAGTTAAGCCCGCGCCCATGCTCATCAGAAGATGCAGCGAGAATACGATCCGTCTGCATATCCTCATGTTCGGCGGCGGCCCCGCGATAAGGGGGAAGACCTATCGCGTTTTTCATAAGCACAGCACTCAGGTAGTGCTCGATGAGATCGTGAGCTGGGCCAAGGAAAGCGTTGCGCTGCTCGGCTGCTCGCCCTGCACACTCGCCGTCGGCGTTGGAAGAAGCCATTTTGAGGCCGCTTCCATGATGCTTCAGGCACAGGTGGACGGCAATTACAACGAGCAGAGCGATATGGAGCAGGAGATAACCCGAAGAGTGAACGAAGCAAATATCGGGCCGCTCGGACTCAAGGGCGACACGAGCGTTATCGCCACTTTTATGAAGGTCGGCCCGCAAAGGGCAAGCGGCATTCGCGTGGTTTGCCTGCGCCCCTGCTGCTGCTTTGAACCGAGGATCGCAAGCGTTGAGTTGGTATAAATTCGGTGGTATAAATGGAAAAAATACTTGTAACACGCTCCTCAATGCCAAGCTTTGAGGAATACTGCGAGGAGATCAAAAAGCTTTGGGACAGCCGCTGGCTCACAAACGGCGGCGTTGAGCATATCGAGCTTCAGAAAAAACTGGAGGAGTATCTCGGCTGCGAGCATGCAGTGCTGTTCACAAACGGCCATCTCGCGCTCGAATACGTGATTGCAGCGATGGGCTTTGAGCGCGGCTCCGAGGTGATAACGACTCCGTTCACCTTCGCTTCCACCACTCACGCGATCGTCCGAAACGGACTCGTTCCCGTATTTTGCGACGTTCGGGAGGATAACTATACCATCGATCCCGGTAAAATTGAGGCGCTTATAACCGAAAAAACCGTTGCCCTAGTTCCTGTGCACGTGTACGGAAATATGTGTGATACCGCGCGCATTGCGGAGATTGCGAACAAGCATGGCCTCAAGGTCATCTATGATGCGGCACATGCGTTCGGCGTGAAATACCGCGGCGTTTCTTCGGCATGCTTCGGCGATGCTTCGATGTTCAGCTTCCACGCCACAAAGGTGTTCAATACAATCGAAGGCGGTGCTGTCTGCTTCAGCGACGATGCGCTCGTGGATAAGCTAAACTGTATGAAAAACTTTGGGCAGACGGGCGTGGATGCCGTCGGCTTCGTCGGCGGAAACGCCAAAATGAGCGAGTTTCAGGCCGCTATGGGCATCTGCAATCTAAGGCATCTGAGCGATGAGATCGCAAAGCGCAAAGCGGTCGTGGAAAGGTATTTTGCCGCGCTCGACGGTGTAAACGGAATAAAGCTCTGCCGCCCCGATGCTTCGACAGAGCATAACTACGCCTACCTTCCCGTCGTGTTCGACGCCTACAGGCTCAGTCGCGATGAGGTCTTTGATGCGCTCTCAGAGCAGGGGATAACGGCCAGAAAATACTTCTATCCGCTCACAAACAGCTTCGAATGCTATCGTGATCTGCCAACGGCCGGAGCGGACAAAACTCCCGTTGCCTCATATTATGCCGACAGGGTGCTTACGCTTCCGCTGTATGCAGATCTTTCGATGGACGACGTGGATCGAATAACCGACATTATCTTGAACAAGGAGTGATACGTAATTGAGCAATGATATGACTGCCCAAAGCAATTCCGTTAAGAAAACAAGGAATTCAAATATCGAGCTGCTTAGAATCATCGCGATGCTTCTATTGGTTGCACATCATTACGTTGTCAATTCCGGCTTGCTTCAAGCTGTGAATAATGCGCCGATATCTGTGGATGGAGCGCTGACACTGCTTCTCGGCCAATTCGGCAAGCCCTTGATAAACAGCTTCGTTATGATCACGTGCTATTTCATGTGCACGGCGAATATAACACTTAAGAAGTTCCTGAAGCTGCTGCTTCAGATAATGTTTTATAGGATTGTAATACTGATCGTTTTTGCTATAGTCAACGGCGATATTCTTTCCCTGAGCTTCGTTAAGCGCTTTGCTTTGGTATTGATACCAATACAATCGATAGGCACCGGATTTACGAATGCTTTTCTGATGTTTTATCTGCTTATACCGTTCCTCAACAGAATGGTAAGGGGCTTATCCGAAAGGCAGCACGTGCTTTTGCTCGTACTGTTCGGATTCTTATACTGCATTCTGGGCATATTCCACAGCATTGAATTCAATTACGTTTCATGGTTTGCAGTGTTGTATTTCTTTGCGGCGTATATCCGCTTTTACCGGAAGAAGTGGTTCTCAGACATCAAGGCGACCGGGATAATGACAGCAGTAGTTGCTGCTTTGAGTTCGCTGAGCATTATTGCCATTTACGTTCTCAATGCAAAAACAAAATTCAGATTGCCGCTATACGCGTTTGTTGTTGATTCAAACAACCTCCTGCCTACGGCACTGGGCATTTCCCTGTTTATGCTCTTTATGAACCTGAAAATCGGGCAGAGCAGGCTGATAAATACCGTGGCCTCCACAACGTTCGGCGTGCTTCTTATCCATACAAACGCGCAGGTACGCGGCTTGCTTTGGTACGACTGGTTCAAGTGTGCGGAGAGCTACACAAAGTACCCGTTATCGGTCGTTTATATGATAGGCGTAGTGGTTCTCGTTTTCGTCGTCTGCTCCGCCATCGATTATCTAAGAATAAAGCTGATCGAGGAACCGTTCTTCAAGCGGATGGACAAAAAGCTCGATTCGATCTCTGAAAGCTTCTCCAAACGTCTCGATAGGTTTTTCACCAAACTCGGCATAGGATCAACAAATTAACCGGAGGTACCGATATGAAAGGAATCATACTCGCCGGCGGCGCCGGAACACGACTCTACCCGCTGACCATCGTTGCATCTAAGCAGCTTTTGCCGGTGTATAATAAGCCGATGATCTATTATCCGCTTTCCACGCTCATGCTTGCGAGGATAAAGGAGATATTGATAATCAGCACCCCCGAGGATACTCCGCGCATCAAGAGCCTGCTTGGAGACGGCTCCGCATTCGGCATTACGCTTGAGTATGCCGTGCAGGAGAAGCCCGAGGGTCTTGCGCAGGCATTCACGATCGGCAGGGATTTCATCGGCGATGAACCCTGCGCCATGATACTTGGCGACAATATTTTCTATGGCAACGGCTTGGGCGCAAAGCTTGGTGCCGCAAAGCGTTCCGCAGAGAACGGCGAAGCCACGATCTTCGGCTACTACGTCGAGGATCCGCAGCGCTTCGGGATCATGGAGGTCGAGAAGCTCAAGGGGGAGGACAGCAGTTTCCGCGTTCTCAGCGTTGAGGAGAAGCCGAATGAGCCGAAATCCAATTACGCCATAGTGGGGCTGTATTTCTATCCCAAGGGCGTTAGCGATATGGCGGCCGAGGTAAAGCCTTCGGCAAGGGGCGAGCTTGAGATAACCACTCTCAACGACATGTACCTTCAGGAAAACAGACTGAACGCTCAGCTTCTCGGACGCGGCTACACCTGGATGGATGCAGGAACCTTCGACAGCTTAAGAAAGGCCGCAAACTTCGTTTGCATGATCGAGCAGTATCAGGGCATGTCCATCTCCGCTCCCGAGGAGATCGCTTACAGATATAAATGGATCTCAGCCGAGAAGCTTGCCGAAAGCGTTGAAAGATACGGCAAGAGCCCGTATGGCGAGCATCTCAGAGCGGTGCTTGAGGATAGGATCATTATTTGACGAATAGGGGGATCAGAATGAAAATCTTAGTTACCGGCGGCGCCGGCTTTATAGGCTCCAACTTCATCTATCTTTTGCTTGAGGAGCGCCCCGATTGGCAGATCGTTTGCATTGATTCCTTGACCTATGCGGCGAATATCCACACCCTGAACGAGGCTATGAAAAGCAGCAGCTTTACGTTCTATAAGGAGGATATCAGAAACCGCGAGGGCATCTATGCCATCTTTGAAAAGGAAACGCCCGATGTGGTCGTAAACTTTGCGGCGGAAAGCCACGTTGACCGCTCGATCGAGAATCCGGCCATCTTCCTTGAAACCAATATCATCGGCACCGCCGTTTTGATGGATGCATGCAGAAGGTACGGCATCGAAAGATTCCATCAGGTCGGCACGGATGAGGTATACGGAGACCTTCCGCTCGACAGACCCGATCTCTTCTTCCATGAGGACACGCCCATCCACACCAGCTCTCCGTACAGCACATCCAAGGCTTCTGCGGACCTGCTCGTTATGGCGTATCACAGAACCTACGGTCTGCCTGCAACGATCAGCCGCTGCTCCAACAACTACGGCCCGTATCAGTTCCCCGAGAAGCTGATACCGCTGATGATAAACAACGCGAGCCACGACAAGCCCCTGCCCGTTTACGGAGAGGGACTGAACGTTCGCGATTGGCTGTACGTCAAGGATCATTGCTATGGCATACTCGCCGTGCTCGAAAAGGGCAAGGTTGGCGAGGTCTACAACCTTGGCGGGCATAACGAGAAGGCCAATATAGAGATAGTCAAGATAATCTCAAAGGAGCTTGGCAAGCCCGAAAGCCTAATTACCTACGTTACCGATCGCAAGGGTCATGATCTAAGATATGCCATCGACCCCACGAAGGCGACGGAGGAGCTTGGCTGGCAGCCGACCACGATGTTCGCCGACGGCATCAAGCTTACTATTCAGTGGTATAAGGATCACATGGATTGGATGGATGAATGCACCTCGGGCGACTATATGAAGTACTACGAAGAAATGTACGGCAACAGATAAAAATGATATTTGCCAAAGAATTAAGGCGGGGAGACCCGCCTTTTTGGTTTGAAGATTTGATCGGAATACACGATGCATTTGCTTTTTGAGAGCTTCCTGCCTGTTGCGATGTCGATCTCGCACTGCACAACGCCGCCTATACCCTCGTCATCTGCGCCGTTTGACATAAAGAAGCAGCGCCCGTCCTCAAAATACAGCGAGGGGTCGATACCGCCCTGATCGACGCTTATCGGGTCAGACCATTCGCCGTAGATATCGTCGGTATAGACGTAGAAATTCTCGTGGGTGGTGTCATTTGTCGTTACCATATAGAAGCGCCCGTCATTGAAGCGGATAGTCGGTGCAAAAACACCGCCCGAGCTGTTTATATTTTTAAGCATCACCTGACTCGGGCGGGTGAGCACATAGCCTATCTGCTCCCAGTTGACAAGATCCTCGCTTTCAAAAAGCGCCACACCGGGGAAATATTGGAAGGTGCTCGTAACAAGATAATATTTACCGTTTGCAAAGCAAACGCTCGGGTCGGGGTAGAAGCCTTTGATGACAGGGTTTTGATATTTCATATAGATCATCCTTTCGAGTGTGATAGTGCTATGCTGTGGTAAATGAGAATTTAG
>CADBGC010000121.1 GCA_902794055.1 uncultured Eubacteriales bacterium
GACAAGTCGCTGTATATGCTTCCGCATAGTCTTATACTGCGCGAAACGACAGGCGACTGATATACTGAATTTCGGAGTAATAAATGGACACAATATATAATGAGATAAAGTTCAGAACAGAGGGCGACCCGACAAAGTGGGAAAGCACCTGTCTGCCCATTGGCAACGGATATATGGGTGCCACGTTTTTCGGCGGCATTGAGCGTGAGATCGTGGTTCTCAATGAAAAGACACTTAAGCTTCAGAGAGACATTGAAGAGATCAAGGAACAAGCATCACAAACATACACACCAGAAGGACACAAGATGCTAATGAGTAAGCTGAAGAGCGAACACAAAGAAGTTCTTCAAGGATATCGATATCAATATTATCGCGCACAAACTCTCTTGCAATATAGAAGTATGATGCATTTGCTCTCCAGCCCTTGATGACATCATACTCGGATGTGTCTAAGCCGTACTTATCAATAAACCTTGAAGCCAGCATGCGATAACGCTTTGAGTCGGAAGCATCCCTGTGCTTCATAAGCTCTGCAAGCCAACAGAGCACATCTTTTTCCTGAAAATCGAGAATCTTAAGACCGTTGGTTCGCAGCTCAAACTTATGCACCCAGCCGTTAGTTTCATTCGGACGGCAAACAGCCCATTCCTTGGCAAGCTCAATATCTTCGGTCAGATAAAAACCGCGTCCGTAATCGTGCCTGTCATCGCCCAAACCAAAAGTCGGCAGAACTTCTTTTGCCGGTGTTCCGTGGTATAGAATGATCTTTCCCATATTCGTATCCTTTCATCGGCTGTTATGGCATTATCCATTTATCAAGTATACCACTTTTTCAGCTCACAATCAAACAATAAAACACAGAATACTTGCAGCTGTACTCAACCGCATTGACAGTTGGGGTTAAATACGGGTATAATAAGCACAAACCTAAATCAAGGAGTGCTTGTCTGTGTCAAACGATAATGAACTGAGCAGAATAACCGAGCTTACAAAGCGGATAGAGGCTCTGCCTAGGGGCTATGTTTCCAAGAAGACCATCAGCGGCAAGACATATTACTACCATCAATGGTAGCAGGGCGGAAAAAAGCAGAGCAGGTATCTGCATGACGGCGAGATAGAACCGCTTGTTGAGCTTATAGAGCAGCGAAAGGCGCTTCAGGCGGAGCTGAGAGAGCTGCGGTCAAAAGCGGCAGGTTCGCTTCCCGGTGCTCAGCGGAAGGAGGATACGAATATGAAATACACCCTTATGCATAAAAACACCGCCGTGGCGCAGATAGAGCTTGACGATGTGACGGGCTTAATTTCGCGCATTGGCGAGGTATATGCCGAGAAGCATCTTCCGCTCGGCATCTCCGTTGTTCGCGGTCGCCCCGACCGAGCCGATCTCAACGAATGGTGGACGGACAGATCCATCCCCGCAAGCAGGTCGGGCATACGCGAAGCGCTCGAAACCCTTGAGATATCGAATACCAAGATGCTGCTCGTTCGCTGTCTCGGACTCAGCCTTTCGGATCAGTACTGGATAAAGCCGGAGGGCTCCGAACTTTCATGGGAACATATTAACTTCTTCGATAATCCGTTTTCGGACGATATAGGCGACGTGCTGTTCGGCGGCAATAAAAAAACGGATGCACTCGACTTCTCCTCCCCCGACAATACCTCGGACGGCAACCTCAAAAAGAGGTGGAAGATCATGGACGGTAAGCGCTGCCTTATAAAGGGCGGCTCCAACCCGTTCCGCCAGCAGCCGTTCAACGAAGTGATCGCAGCGGGGATAATGGCGCGCCTCGGCATAGCGCACGTTCCGTACTCGGTGATATGGCATAAGGATGCGCCGTACTCCGTTTGCGAGGATTTCGTGACGGCGGAAACCGAGCTCATCCCCGCATGGCGCATATTGAAAATGCGGAAGAAGCCGAACAACGTGTCGCTTTATACTCATTTTCTCGCCTGCGCCGAAGAGCTCGGCATACCCGGAGTTCAAGCCTTCCTTGACCGCATGATAACCGTGGACTACATCATCGCCAACGAGGACAGGCACTTCAACAATTTCGGCGCGATACGAGACGCCGAGACTTTGGAATGGCTCGGCATGGCTCCCATATACGACAGCGGTTCGTCCCTCGGCTACGATAAGGTCGCCTCGGAGATACGCGCCTCACGGAACGTTACCTGCAAGCCGTTCAAGAACGACCATGAAGAACAATTGAAGCTTGTCTCAGATCTCTCATGGTTCGATCCAAACAGGCTTTCGGACGTTCGTGAACTTATCGAAGATACCCTCTCCGAAGGCGGCGCAAGCGAGTACATCGATAAAAGCCGCATAACTGCCATAGCGGATGCTGTTGAAAGACGGATAAGGCACATTGCGGATATCGCGGCAGAGCATACCGCAAGAAACGAGGATTTCACGGAAAATGATGTCGAGGAAAATATCGCAGAGGATTATTCAAACCAAAAAGGACAGCGGTTCTAATGGTCACAAAGCACGGCAGGCGGAAAACCATCTTCGCCTACCGCGTATTCTTTTTTGTAGCTGTGTAACTAATTCTATGCATGTGTCATCGCCATCGCCTGTTTGTTCGCAATGCCATGCAGACCATTGTGGAATGTCAAACTTCAGAGGAAGCATTCCGCTGTTTGAACTCCGCGTTGTTTGCTATAAGTTCGTTGAAGGTTACCGGCCTAAAGCCGTTTATATCCACGCCCGCATTGAGTACATTCTCGCGCGAAACAAGGAGTGGCCAGAAATCCATATCGGTATTGTTGTGGATATGCCCGTGGATCATAAACGAGCGCATTTGGTGCTTCCATGAAAGCAGCGGATAGTGGCAAAGCGTTATCGCATGAGCACCGTCGGTCATTTCAAACATTAGATTTACAGATCTGAAGTATTTGTCCGTATCCACCTTGCTCATCCATTCGGTGTCATGATTGCCGACTATAAGATGCTTCTTTCCGCGAAGCCTTTTCAGTATGCTTTCGGGCTCTCGGCAGCGAAAGAACATATCGCCGATGATGTAAACAGTGTCGTTTCCGTTTACACGCTCATTCCAGTTAGATATGAGTGCCTCATTCATCTCATCCGCACAGGCAAACGGTCTGTCGCAAAACTTAATTACGTTTTCATGCCCGAAATGTGTATCGGCAATAAAATAGATCACGATTGATCACCTCAAGATAAAAAACAAATAAGCATTATATCAGCCGCGCCGGTTCAAGCTGCAGCCACTCTATGGCATCGCAGATAAGAGGATAGTCCTCATCGTAAACGTGCATAAAGTCTATGACGCGCCCGTACTCCTTCGGAAACATGCTCTCGCAGTATTTGGGAATAACGGAGTGCGGAACTATACCAACATAGTCGCTGCCGTCATATCTTGCGAGAATTTCCTCAGCATCGAAAAGAATGACGGGCAACCCTGCTTTTGAAAGCGCAACATAGAAGTTTACAGCTTCCTCGGGACGGTGTTTGCCTGCCACAACAAAGAAATAACCGCAAGGATGCTCGGCGGCTTGTTCCGCTGTCATATCACCTTTGCGCACCTTCCAATCAAGCGTTCGTTTGTCGTGCATGACCATCAGATCAACATGGGTGCTGTTTCCGCCTCTGACAACTTCCCATGGGTGTCCTCCACGCTGCGTTCTGTTAAAGTACCAGTTCTCCCATGCGCTTGCATCATCGAAATCGATGCCCGGACCTTCGTTCAGACCATGTCCTCTACCGGAAAGCCCTTCGTCACGCCCGTCTGCATACTTGAAGTACCGATCCACAAGAGACATGTCTCCGAGATCAAACCCACAGGCTTTATACCCGATGGAGCAAGCACCGAAGAAATCATTTGCCGTCATTTTGCCGATTCTGCCGATGCTCATTTCGTCATTTTTTCCGGCGGCTATGAGTTCTCGACAAGCTTGAAGCGTTTCTGCGCTGAGCATATCGGATTCCCGTCTGTCGCATTCGGGTATCCGTTCATACAATTCACGCCGCTTGATGACTCCTGTTCTGAGCATATACGGGAGCTCAGCTTCCACCTCATCGTTATAAACTCCGCTTTTGAGCTTATCAACAGCAGCTTTTGCCGCTTGTGTCAGCAACTCGCACAGGCATACTGCAGCATCATCGGTAAACGAAACCGTTTCAGACAGCCCGTTGTCCATAAAAGCACTGATGACAGTCTTATTATCAAGCCCAACTGCGCGAAACCTGAGCGAGCCGTCCTTGTTCAATGAATGGACGATCACGAGCCTGTACCAGCAATATGGTTCGGGATAATCACTCCTCCAAAGCGCCTCATATTCCTCATAGGTTTCCACCTCGCCGTATTCATACAGAGTTTCAAAAGAATCATAGTCCTCGATAGTTCCGCGAGGTATCTTCAACCAAATCGATTTTACCTCATCATTATCCTCTAAGAAAGCGAGCGGTTCAAGCGCTGAGAATAATGGTTCCATCGCCGAAACAAGCCTTTCGGTCGGAACCGAAGGGTTGAGATGCCCTCTACCGAAAAAGCGAAGCAGCCTGTCTATATTGGGTGCCGTTAAAGTTATGCTTTCCATCATTATGTCTCCTCCCTGTATTCCCCCAGGATCTCAATGCCGTCATACAGAAACCGTATCCTGTCGATGCGTTTATTGATATGCCAATGCCCACAGTACCACGCTTTATAATCAAGCCGTTCCTCGATGGTATCAAGCCAGCGCTCCGTACTGTCGTCCACTTGCGATTGATCTATACCGGAAAGAAACGCCTCTCTCGGTTCATACTTGAACGGGCAAGTATGCGAAAGCACTATATCGACCGCATTTGTGCTCAACTGCTTTTCAACATAGGCTTTTATCTCATCTGAGAGTTGCTCGTCCTCCCACCAGCCATAGCCGCACTCAAGCCTGTAAAACTTGTCCACGCTGTACGCGCCGCCAATAACGATGCACTTATGACCTTCCAGATCAAATATCTCGCCGTCCTTGGCAAAAAGCAGGTTTGGAAAATCTTCCTGCACCCAAACCTTGCCGCCGCGCCATTCGGTGAGCTTATATCCTTCAACATTCCACGGGCGCTGTTCATGATTGCCATGAATGCAGAGGATCTTGACATCATTCATATCGAGCATCGCCTTAACGGGGGTATCCTTTTTCTCGCCATAGTAATTCGCACCAACATCTCCTAGAAGAACGATAACATCATCAGGAGTGGGGCTTACTATACGGCAGAGCTTTACAACGCGCCACGGATCGCCGTGAATATCTCCGGTAATATAGATCAAGACTCGTTTCCCTCCGTTTCTGTGTTCCCTTCATTATGGTAAGCCTTGGGAAGCCGTACCGAAAAAGGCAAGCCGTTATGGTATTTGCATTGATATAAGAAAACATTTACAGCGGTTGAAAGATCAAGACCGAGCCTGTCAAACAAAGGCTCAACTTGTTTCAGAATATCGGTATCAACGCAAACCTGCGTATTTGTCTTTAGTTCGTCCATGTTGTTCTCCTCCGCCGCTATTATACCATAGCCAAGCGTACTATTCTGCATTTTTCATAAAATCATAGGCGCAAAACCCCAAATCATAGGCGTAACCTAAACCCACGGTGTATTCCCATTCACCGTTTTTCCCCTTAAAATTGACTAAACGCCCTTACGATTTGACCTGAGTATGCTCTTCATTGCTGCTGCAGTATCGAGTATAACCCTTTTCTCGTAAGGACTGCAACCCTTGAGGATGGAATCAAGTTCGGTTGAGCTTGTAACTGTATTCGCAGTTTCAATGCTGTCTCTAAGCAAATAGTCCGACGATACTCTGAGTGCATTGACTATGTTGATGAACGTTTCAAGACTCATGCTTTTTGAGCCGTTCTCAATGTAGCTCATGTAGGTCGGAGAGCGGTCAATAAGCTCCGATAATTCTGCTTGTGACAGACCGCGTTCCAGCCTTTTACCGCGAATGCGTTGACCGATACTAATGTAGTTTACTTGCATATTTTTCACTCCTTTATTAAAAATGCAAGTAAATTATAGTTGTTAGATTAAAGTATAGCCATTAGTTTATATCGAGAGTCAACAAATCATGATATTCTTAAAAAGATATTTTAGCCGTTAGGCGAAATCGGAGTCTTGTATGAACGATAAGGATACAGCACTGTACAAAGCAATAGGGATTCGCATAAGAGAGGCTCGTCTTTCTCTTGGCATGAGTCAGGCTGCGCTTTCTGAAAAAAGCCATGTTTCACTTCCTCACATAAGCGATGTTGAACTTGGCAAAAAGAAGTTGCGTCTCGATACTTTCATTCGTATTGCCGAAGCGCTTCAGGTTTCTACCGATGTTCTCCTTCGGCCCAATGTTCCACAGGTGCAATCTATCTATGCATCGGAACTTGCAGAAGTTCTCAAAGACTGCACACCGGCTGAAGCCGACTCTTTGTTGAAGATTGTAAGGGAAGTTAAAGCCACATTAAAGAATCCTCCCGATGACTCCGAGTACTGATGCACATTCTTGCATTTTAACTTAATCGATTCTTTCTTGCATCCATAAACCACAGGTCACTATAATGACTCGTGGTTTATTCTCTTTTTTATATCATGGAATTATAATCTAAAATATTAATACTGCTTGGAGG
>CADBGC010000122.1 GCA_902794055.1 uncultured Eubacteriales bacterium
CAGTAGTTCAAAATATAGATATTCCCAGTGGGATGATAATCTTGAGGTCTTTGCTGCAACATTTCCTAAAACAATTACAGTTACAGATGCCTATAAGCCAAAGCTTACAGCAGCTAACGTTGAGAACGGAATAAAATTTGAGTGGGATAACATTCCTGAAAATCCGAAATATTTTGCTATACGTATTGAAGCAAAAAATGATAGTTCTCTCATAGATTATCAAATAAATAATAAAAAGCTTACCACCCTTGTTGCAGAATATGTAACTGCCGGAAAAGCTTATGAGTGTTATCTGGATATTCAGAAAAGTGATGGTAGCTGGATAACCAGTGACCATGTTACAATTACACCTGCAAAGGGTAAGGGAGAGTTGTTAATAACAAACTCTCCTGCTGCTGTTTTAGAGGGAACAGATAAAGTTAGCTTTACAACTGTTCCTCAGGTTTCTGGCCTTTCTTCTGATGATGATTATAGAATTAATTTAAGATATTCTCTGTCTTCTGGTGAAAAGAAAAATTATGGTATATATACTTTTTGGCCTGAAAATAATGTTTCTGCTACAATATGGAAAGATGCAGGCGATGGAAGTTGGAATCTGACTCAATATGAAATATATGTAGGGACAAATGATTTTTCATATCGTCATTATGTAAATGATTTGTCAAAATTAAGTGGTCTTCCACAACAAATTACAATTTCTGAAATCAATTAAAAGAGATTTTGAAGTTGTATTCTACCTTTTGACAATGCATCATGGAGGATGACCAATAAGTTTGTTGCTAAATTCAGTATAACAAGGCTTATTGGTCATCCTCCATTTTTCTATTTTTTCCCTTTACTTTTGTGCTATAATACAATTTCAATCGGAGGACGAGATATGATCGACTATCACGTACACACCTGCTTTTCGGGCGATTCTATGGCTTTGCCGAGCGAAATGCTCGATTCTGCCGCCCGGCTCGGCATCGATGAGATATGCTTCACCGATCACGTAGATTTTGACAATCCAGGGAATAATTTTGAACCCGCCGATCTTGCCGCAAGGCACGAATGCCTGAAGGCATTCGGCGGATGCTATCGCAGCGTTCGCATTCGCGAGGGCGTTGAGATCAGCATGGCGCCATCGGATGCTTGTTTTGAAAAAACGAAGGCATATCTTGCGGCGTTTCAGCCCGATTTTATCATAGGCTCTCAGCACGTAGTAAACGGCGTTGACGTGTACTATCCGGAGTACCATCAGGGAAAAACAAAGGAAGATGCGTATCTTGCCTACCTTGAAACCATCGCGGCATCGCTCGAAAAATTCGATTTTTTCAGCGTGCTCGGCCACTATGATTTTGTTGCCAAGTTTGCACCCTATCCCGACAGAAGCATGAAAAGCGACCTTTCGCCGCTGATCCGCAGCGCGTTTGAGCGCATTTTTAAATCAGTTATCTCAATGGGCAAGGGTATCGAGATAAACACCGCGGCTTGGAGGGACGATCCGCGCTGGGGGCTCGACGTTCTCAAGCTCTACCGCGAGCTCGGCGGCGAGTTCGTTACCTTCGGCTCCGATGCGCACAGGAGCGTTTCACTCGGAAACAGGCTCAGTGAAGCGTATGAGCTTGCGCGCGATGCGGGGATACCGTATTATGCCGTGTTTGAAAAAATGAAGCCGAGCTTCATTGCGATCGATTGAATAAAGCCGCTTGGCGGATACTAAAGAGGCTGCGTTGTTTGATGATGAACTGAAAACGAATATCGGAGACGGCGAGACCATGACCGTGCACATGGCGCTCGATCGCTGCGTAGATCTTTTGGGAAGGGTGGATATGGAAGTAATCGCCCATTTCGCAAAGATCGAAAGCGATCAGGCGCGCGTTTTGCTGCGCAGTGCGGTCTATTTCGATCCGCAGCTTGAAAGGGAAGTGACTGCCGATGAATATCTTTCGGGCAATATCCAGATAAAGCTGAATGCCGCAAAGCAAGAGCTTGAGCGCACGGGGGACGAGACCTATAATATCAATATTGCCGCTCTTGAGGCAGTTCTTCCAAAGCGGATCATGCCGAACCAGATCAAGGCCTCCATCGGCAGCCCGTGGATACCGACTTGGGTTTACCGCGACTTTATTGTTGCGCTCATCGGCATAAAGGTCAATTCGGGCAAGCTTCCGCTTTCGGTTGAATACATAAAAGAAGCAAATCACTACATCATCCACGGAAAGAAGCAGTTCAGGAATTTTACCAGAGCCAGGTTCAACTACGGCACCGATAGGCTGAATGCCTTTGATATTATCGAAAGGATGCTAAATTCCCGCGATATCGCGGTCTATGACAACGACGTTCCCCTCGGTCGGGATATTCAGGTGCGCAGAATAAACAAAGAGGAAACTCTGCTCGCACAGGAGCGCGCAAAGGAGATCGCCGACCGCTTTTCCTATTGGCTGTTTAAGGATGAGCCTCGAAGGAGCCTGCTGCTCGACCTTTATAACGAATCCTTCTGCTCTGTTAGGCCGCGCCGCTTCGATGGAGGCAGGATGCTGCTTCCGGGCAAGAACCCCGAGATCAAGCTTCAAAAGCATCAGCTCGATGCGGTAAACAGGATCGTGCATTCCAAAAACGTGCTCATTGCGCATCAGGTCGGTGCGGGCAAAACCTACGTGCTCGCCGCCGCCGCGATGGAGCTTCGCAGGCTCGGCATTTCAAAACGGAATCTGATCGTTGTGCCGAATAATATTCTCGAACAGTGGCATTATGAATTCATGCAGCTCTATCCCGATGCGAACATACTCACCGTGGAGCCGCGAAGCTTCGTTCCTGCTGGAAGAAACCGAATTCTTAACCATATCAAAACCGCAGATTACGATGCCATACTCATGGGCTATGGCAGCTTTTCGCTGATCCCCCTTTCAAAGGATGAACGAGAAAGGGAGCTGATCGGTGCGCTTTCCGATATCGCGGAGGGCATGAAGAATGCCGTGTATAACGATGCCTACACAGTTCTTAACCGATACGCCTCGCGCATAGAGCACAGGCTTCAAAAGCTCTGGGAGGAGGAAGCACAGATACCTGCGGATGCCGTGTTCTTCGACGATCTCGGGATCGACACGATCTTTGTGGACGAAGCGCATAATTTCAAGAATATCAGCATCGAGACCAAGCACGGCTCGCTCCCCGGCCTCAATACCAAGGGCTCGCGTCGCTGCGATGACCTCATGGCGAAGATACGCTTCATTCAGCGCACTCATAACGGCAGGGGCGCTGTGTTTGCAACGGGAACGCCGATAACCAACTCCGTTTCCGATATGTACACGCTTCAGCGATATCTCGGCTATGAACACATGGATGAGCTGAATCTTCTGGAGTTCGATAATTGGGTCAAGATGTTCTCTGAGGTCACCGAGGAATTCGAGGTGGAGGCAAACGGAGTAGGCTTCAGGCTAAGAAGAAGGCTCAGCAGATACTATAATCTGCCCGAGCTTTCACTCCTTTTTTCGGATATCGCCGATCTGTATTTCAATTCCGAGGACGAGGCAAAGAAGCTTCCTCAGACTGTGGACTGCATAAACTGCATCGTGCCTGCAAGCGAGAGTCTTAGAAAATACATTGAGGAGCTTGCAAACCGTGCGGATATCGTTAAGCAGGGCGCCGTTCCGCGCACCGAGGATAATATGCTCAAGATCACCACGGACGGACGAAAGGCGGCGCTGGATATGCGCCTTGTCGATCCGAATGCCGAGGACGATCCCGATTCCAAGCTCAATAACTGCGTTAAAAACGTTTTCAAAATTTGGAGCGAGTATGAAAAGCTGACACAGCTTGTGTTCCTCGATCAGAGCACTCCCAAGGACGATTTTAATCTCTACGACGATATCAAGCAGAAGCTCATCGAAATGGGTGTGCCCAAGGATGAGATCGCCTTTGTTCACGATGCACTGAACGATGCGATGCGAACCGCGCTCTTCAATAAAGTACGAAAGGGCAGAGTGCGGGTGCTGATAGGCTCGACCTTTAAATTGGGTCTTGGTGCAAACGTTCAGAACCATCTGCTTGCCGTGCATCATCTTGACATTCCGTGGAGACCTTCGGACGTGACCCAGCGCGAAGGACGAATGCTCAGGCGGGGCAATCGCAACGAAAACGTTATGATCTACCGCTATATAACCAACGGCAGCTTCGATGCCTATTCGTGGCAGCTGCTTGAAAACAAGCAGCGCTTCATATCTCAGATAGTCAACGGCGATTATGCCAACAGGAGCGGAGATGAGGTGGATGAGATAGTTCTTACCTACAGCGAGGTAAAGGCGTTCGCAGTCGGCAACCCGCTTATAAAGCGCAGGATAGAGCTTGAAACCGAGCTTCAACGCAAGCAGATGCTCAAAACCAAGCAGGAACGCAGAAGACTCGAAGCAAAGCAGGCACTCTTGCAGATACCGGGCAAAAAGGCCGAACTTTCACGTCTTATCGGGATACTCGAGGAAGATGCCGCAAGAGTCGAAAAATACACTTCTCCGAATTTCACCATGAACCTTTGGAATGAGGAGTTCACCAAGCGCAGGGAGGCGGGCGAGAGGCTTATAGAGCTGCTTGCGGAGCATGCATTCATCCGAAGCGAAAAGCTCGTTGGCAGATACCGAGGCTTCGACGTTTATTTTGCAAACGATGCTTCGGGAGCAAGAAGAGTCATCCTTCTCAAGGGCAAGGGCAGCTATCAGAGCGAGCTCAGCGACAGCGCGGTAGGTATCGTAACGAGGATGGACAACGTGCTTTCGGGCCTTGCTTCAAGGCTTGAAAACACCAAGGCGGAGCTCGAACGGCTCACTTCCGAGGAAAAGGAGCTTGCACTCGAGGCCGAAAAGGAATCCGAGCTTGATTCGATTTTGACCGAACTCAAGCGCGAGCTGCATAGCGTAAACAAGCAGCTTGGAATGCTTTAATACAGACTTAATAAAAAGGAAAAATCCCGAAAGGGCAATAAATATGAGCGAAAAACACAATTATTCGGTAGACGACATAAGAGTTATGGAGGGGCTTGAAGCGGTGCGCGTTCGCCCCGGTATGTATATCGGCTCCACGGGAAGCCGCGGTCTTCACCACATGCTTTGGGAGATAGTCGATAACGCCGTGGACGAAGCTGCGAACGGCTTTGCCACCGAGGTATCCGTAACCATCAATAAGGATAATTCCGTAACGGTCGAGGACAATGGGCGCGGCATCCCGGTCGGCATCCACGAAAAGCTCGGCGTTTCGGGCGTTGAGGTCGTCTATACCCAGCTCCACGCGGGCGGCAAATTCGATAACGATTCATACGGCTTCTCCGGCGGTCTGCACGGCGTCGGAGCATCGGTAGTAAACGCGCTTTCCGAGTTCGTTGAAGTCGAGGTCTCCACGGCGGGCAAGCTCTATTCCATGCGCTTTCACAGCTACGAGGATAAGGACGGCAATATGCATTCCGGCATCCCCGTTGCGCCGCTTGCAGAGGTCGGAAGAACGAGGCGGCAGGGCACGAAGGTCACCTTCATGCCCGACGCGCGCGTTTTTGAAACAGTGGAGATGAACGGAGAAGTCGTTTCAAAGCGCCTTCGCGAGCTTGCCTATCTCAATAAGGGCGTGCTCTTCCGCTTCACGGATTCCCGCGTCAAGGGCGAGAACAAGACGCGCGAATATAAATACGACGGCGGCATCGTGGATTTCGTTTCGTATTTGAACGGCGAAAAGACCGCGCTCTACGATCGCCCCATCTATTTCACAGGCGTTCGCGGCACTGGCAAGAATACGATAGTTGTTGAGATAGCGATGCAGCATAACGACGGCTATACCGAGAGCGTTTTTTCGTATGTAAACAATATCCCCACCACCGAGGGCGGCACGCACGAAACGGGCTTCCGTTCGGCGTTCACCAAGGTGATGAACGACTACTGCCGCAAGATCGGCGCGCTCAAGGAGAAGGATGCTTCGCTTGCGGGCGAGGATTTCCGCGAGGGCTTAACGGCGGTCATTTCGCTCAAGATGAGCTCGATCCAGTTCGAGGGGCAGACCAAGACCAAGCTTGGCAACACCGAGGCGAGAACGGCTGTCGAATCCATCGTGATCGAGGAGCTTATGCCGATCCTCGAAAACCTCAAGAACGCCGATATCGCAAACGCGATGGCGGATAAGGCGCTCAAGGCTGCGAAGGCACGCGAGGCGGCAAGGCGTGCAAAATCCATGGCGCGTGAAAAATCCAAGCTCGAGAACGCTCCGCTCGTTGGCAAGCTTTCAAGCTGCACGGGCAGAAATCCCGAAATGAACGAGCTTTTCATCGTTGAGGGCGACTCTGCGGGCGGCAGCGCCAAGCAGGGGCGCGACAGGCGCTTCCAGGCGATACTTCCTCTGCGCGGAAAGCCGCTGAACGTGGAAAAACGTCGCATAGAGCAGGTGCTTGAAAACGATGAGTGCCGAAGCATAATAACCGCGCTCGGAACGGGCATAGGCGAGGACTTCGAGCTTAAAAATCTCAAGTACCACAAGGTAATAATCCTATCGGATGCCGATCAGGACGGTGCGCATATCCGCGCTCTGCTTCTGACCTTCTTCTACCGCTACA
>CADBGC010000123.1 GCA_902794055.1 uncultured Eubacteriales bacterium
AGCAGCGTTATTCCACTCGCGGCCTGGCTGTGGTCGCGGGGATGAACATTTCGAGCACGGTATCCAACCTATTCAACATAGTTTTTATGTCCATCGGTTCATCCATCGGCATAATAGTGGGCAATCTGCTCGGCGCAAACAAGCTCGACGAGGCGCGCGATACCGACCGAAAGATAATCGCGCTGAGCGTTTTTTCCTGCTTTTTCTTCGGCATCCTGCTTGCTGTCGCTTCGCCTTTCATCCCGAGGCTTTACAACACCACGGACGAGGTGCGCGCGCTTGCATCGAGGTTCCTCAGGATCTCGGCCGCGTTCATGCCATCTATGGCGTTCACCCATGCCTGCTATTTCACTCTGCGCTCGGGCGGGCAAACTAAGATCACCATGCTTTTCGACAGTTGTTTCGTTTGGCTGATCTGCATCCCGCTTGCGTACGTGCTGAGCAAGTTCACGCAGATCGCCATCATCCCCATGTATATCATCGTTACCTCAACGGAGCTTATCAAATGCGCTCTCGGCTACTTCTTCGTTAAGAGCGATAAATGGCTTATAAATATAGTTAAATGAGAGCGGAAATCCGCTCCCATTTAATCTATTGATGCTGCAAACGGTTTGCGCGAACCAGGTCCGCACAGCTCCGATATTTCAGTTGTCCTCCGATGCGCACTCCTCGCAGGCGCAGTGAACCTCCTCCGCCGCCTTTGCTGCATCGGCTTCGAGCTCCTCACTCAAACGCTCCTGCGCAAGCCTTTCGGCCTTCGCCGCCGCAGCCTCCTGCTTTTCGAGGAACTCGCGGTACTCGTCCGTAAAGCGGGTCTCTGGCGGGTCAATATCAGCAGGGTCAACCGCAAAGCCCGAATCGCTGCCTGTTAAAGCGAAGCTGCGCTCAGCCTGCTCCTCCTGCCGAAGCTTTTCCATGCGCTCCTGACTGCGCTTTTTCTTTTTGGCCTTAAGCCAATCACGAAATCCCATTTTATACCTCCTAAAAATGCAATCATACTGATCGGGTCTGCATTTACCCGTACTGTCCGATAGCATTATAGCACATTTGCGCCGTCAATCAAAGCTTTTTTTCGGCCAAAAGTATCGTATGCCCCTCATTATCGACCTCGGCGATCGTTAAAAATCCGTTTTTTCTCCAAAATGCATTTGACTGCGGATTATCCGAATCGATGCCCAAGCGGATAGCGGTTTTACCGATCGAGCGCAGATATTCCGCCGTTTCCATTATAATGAAACTTCCATTCCCCAGCCCTTGAAGAGCCGCATCCACCATAAAAAAGCCGATGAACGCGATCTCGGGATTCGGATAGCCGTCTATAATATCCATAACGGCAACAAGCGTTTCTCCATCGAAAAAGCCAAGATAGTATTTATCCTGCATATCAACGCCTGGCGGGCTTATGCGCAGATCGCCGAGCACCTGCTCGAGAGTTGGCTCCGCCTGCGCGTATTCATAAAACAGCGAATTGCCGCGGCAAAGCGAGAGTATTAGCTCAGCATCCCGTTCAGTCATCCTTCGAACAAGGTATTTGTTGTTAAGCTTTACATAATCAAGCATGTTTTCCACCCTTAAACGCCAATATAACAAATTCGACGTTTATGAAGTATTATTCAAATAGATCCCTCGCAGCTAACGAATCCGGTTTTCTTCATAAGCTGTCATCAGCAGCGCCGCTTCCTCGGGATACCGCCCCGTGTCTTGGATCGCCAAAGCAGCCTTCTTCATATTTTGAAGAAAACGATCGAAGGCTTCATGGTAAATGCCATCGCATTTCGGATTGGCGGCAAAAAAACTTTTCCAGTTTTCAAGCATCTGCAAATAATCGATAGCTTGTCCGAATCTATCCCCGAGGTCTATTAGAAGAAGCTCGCCGCGAAACAACAATACGGCGGCTTCAAAGGAACTTTTTGCGAGCTCAAGAATGTTCGGGATCATAATGACTGCTTCGCGAACTTTATTTATAAGTCTTTTGTGCGAGCCGAGACCCGCCCTTGATATTGCTCCGTTAGTAAAGCGCATTATGTAATAAAGATAGCCGACATTCATATCGATTTTGCGCTTGGCATTATCCTTAATATTACGCTCAATACCGTTTTTGATTACAAAAGCTATGTCATCAGCATAAGCGGATGCAACATATTCATCTTCCGGATGTATCCTGCTTGCCCGATTCTCCTGTTCCTGCCGCAAAATGAGCTCTTCTACAGTTTCGTTGCCGTCTATTCCACGCCTCTTCAACAAAATTTGCAGCACTTGCTCATGATGGGCTTGGTCTGCTGAAAGCGCAGTTATGCTGCCGTCGGAATCTCCGCTGATCTCCTTTTGAAAAAAAGCTCTATTTTCCCAAGTTACCGTCTTTGTTCCGGCGAGTATTCCATGCATCTTCAGCCACAAATCATCTCCGCAAAGCACGCCATTGTAGCGGCAATGCTCCAATATGGCTTGTTTATCAAAAACGTTCGGGCTCAGTGCACGCGGCGGGTATAATACACCATTCCCGCCCATTGCAACGATCCTAAATGAGGGAAACTCGGGAAAAGAGAATAACAACCAGTCTTTAAGCGGCTTTATCTTGCCATCACGATCAAACATAATCAGCTTTGTGGCAAGAGCTGCGACACAGGAAGGATGCTTCAGATGCAGCTCATAAAGGCTTTTTATCATATCGGGGTTATAATAGGTATCATCATCAACCGTGACAATTATATCGTCCGGAAACTCCTGCATGGTGTAAAAATACTTTTTATGGCTACCGAGATCATCGCACCATCGAAGCTCGAACCTGCCGGCTTTGGCATCCTCAACGAGTTCACGCGGCAGATCGGCCTCTTTATTCGGGAATTGCTCCTCAGCCAAAAACAACAAGATCCTGTCCGGTTTATGTGTTTGGTCATATAGACTTTGAAGAACCTTCGGAACTATATGTATCCGCTTCGGGAATGAAGTCATGGATACTATCAAAGCCGGTTCCGCAGTGTTTTCTGATTTATAGTTTGCTTTAATATTCATAGTGTCTTTCTCCGATTTACACGGTTGCCCGTTGCTCATAAGCATCTCCGATCAAGCTATTGAATTGCCGCATATTCGACAGCCTCAATGCGAAGAAAGGCATTTTTGCACCAATCGAACACGGCAGAAAACACATTATCAAAATCGAATCCGTCTTCAAGCTCCAACATGGCAAGCATCCGGCGGTCGGCATCGGAAACGCGCCCCATAAGCTCGCTCTTTTTCAGAACAAAATCGCCGCTCTCAAGGTAGTGCAGATTCTGTATAATGTAGAACAGCGCCTTGCAGCTCCCTCGGAGCTTCGCCTCGTTCTTGCTTCGTTCTGCATGGATATAGCGATGGCAGAGCTCGTGGTAAAGGTTGCCGAGACTGACTTTGACGTAGTTCACTTCATCTTGCCGCGCGGCCTGCGGCAGAAGCTCATCGAGTGAACCTATAATATCCTTCGTGGTGTGCTTGAGCTGGCATACCTCCAAAGGATTCCAGCGCATCAGCTCATCCCTGCCGCAGATAAAGCCGCAGGATTTTTCAAAATGCCCTATCCTGAGAAGTATGTTGCGATATCTGTCCATATCCGCCACGGAAAGCGAATCGAGAACAACCATTATGTCGATATCGCTGTTTTCGTTCGCCTCGCCGCGCAGATAGCTGCCTTGTAGGCCAACGTAAACAAGCCTATCGCCGAAATCGGCGCGGCACTCCGCTATTAGGCTGTTTATGTATTCGTAAATGTCGATCATGTTGCTACTGTTAAGCAGGAACGATATGCTTTATTCGCCGCTTTCTCCTTCATTCTGTACTACATTCCACCCAAACCGCTCTTTAAAGTCGTTGAAGCATTCGGAGCATACCCAATGCTGCATATCGGTCGTGCAGTAAAACTCGCATTCTTTATCCGTTATGACTTTTTCCATGCAAAACTCGCAATGCACATGAAAAAAGTGCCGAAGCTTATTGCCTTCGAGGTATTCTCCTCCGCGCTGCATTTGCTCTGCAAAACGGTGTGCCCGGTCAGCTATCATGTCATAAAATGTATTTCTTTCCGCAAACGCTTTCAGCCAAAACTGCGGAAACACGATCTTATACAAGGTCGCGCCTTGCAGATACTTTTCCTGCCCGTTTAATCGCCAATCTTCCATTTGTTTGCTCCTTTTTACGGCTCGCATAGATCGAGTTCAACCTTTTCGACCCGCCTGACCTCGGTATTATACCGTCCCGACCAGCTATGGATCTCATACTCAAATAGCGAAAGATCCTTAGCGAAATATCCGAATTCAGCAGCTAACAGCTCGTCCGACAGCTCTTCAAAATCAGCTTGTGTTATTTCTCCGCCGAAGCAGTCATCTCCGTTTAGATAGAACTCGATCGGAAGCACCTCGTCCGCAATTATCGCCTCAACATACGCCAAAGCTTCATCCCAATCCGAAAAATGCGCGTGTTGAGTGAAGAAACATACGGTATAGTCAACGAAAAAGTCGTTCTCAGAGCCTGTGATCGAATCATTTTTTGAGTAGTATTTATCCTCTAAAACTTCAATTTGCTCTCCCGTTTTCGGATCGGTCAGTATCGCTTTGGCGTTTTCGGTCGTCAGGATCAAGCGATGCTTTTCCGCAAGTTCATATAAAGGATCCCATTTGCCCATTTGAGTTATCCTCCGATGCAAGCGCTCTTTCCCAAGTGGAAATCACAGCACCTTTCGGTCGTTCACCCTTAGAGAAAACTCCGCGCCCAAAAATCTGGCCGCATGGGAGCACATGGTCATTCTCGAAAGGAAAATATCGAAGTATTCATACATGGTGCATGAGCTTTCGTCGATCGTTAAGTGCAGTACTATGAGCTTTTCCTCGGGAATGCACTCAAGCTTTGTTTCGGTGACCGCATGGTTTACCCTGTCGTGTATGTCGTAATGGATCGGGTTCTTGCGCCTGACCCTGGTTCTGCGCACGTCCGTTTTATCGGCGATGATAAGCGCAGCGGTGATAGGATCGGACACAACGCCGGTGGACTCATCGTGATTCGCTATCGCGGAAACGATCTGAACACGGTCGGCGATGGACAAGTCCTCCTCCTTCAAGATCTCATTTGCAAGCAGCGCGCCGTACTCCGCATGATGGCTTCGGTTTATAACGTTGCCGATGTCGTGAAGAAAACCCGCGATCTTCACAAGCTCGATATCGTGTTTATCATAGTTGAATGCGGCGAGTATCTCCGCAGCCTTCTTTGCCACCATGGTCGTATGGGCAACCGAATGATCCGTGTACCCAAGCTCCGCAAGTATGGCGTTTCCCTTTTCATAATACTTTTGAATTTCCTTATTGTTTGTTATGTCGCCGTATTTCATATTACCTCCTTTGATGTATGCGATATTATCGCGAGACATTTAATTTTATATTGACACCATACGATTCGGTATCTTTTTTGTTCTGGGAAGAACAATCTCGTGATTCTCTCTCCGTATAGAACGCATATTTCTTCAATCATGCATTGAAACAACAGTTTCAGTTATAGTTGACAGCAGAACTACCGTCTCCACGTGCCTTGGGTGGGTAGCGTGAATAAAAATGCCGTTATCTACGCTGTTGCCGCAACTATCGACGTCAAGAATATGCCGTTGACCAGTTGGGTCAGAGCACTCGGATCGATTACATTGTCTCGACAAACCGGAATTGTCGAGTTCATTACTCAAATATCAATCCATAAACCAACATGCAGTTTAGTAATCTTATCTCCGAACTTATCGTCAAGTATCGCAAGCGCGCTTTCGCCTGTGCAATGACCGGTGCAGATGAATTTAAGATTTGCTAATTCGAGTTCATCTACGACAGTCTCGACTTCTGCTTTTTTCTTGTTGAATAAATGAAGTCCGCCAATATATCCATAGATCTGCTTTCCCGGGAACGCAGCCTTCACTTCATTCACTATATTGGCAACTCCTCCATGAGAACATGAGTTAATAATCAGTAAGCCTTTATCCGTATCAATGACAACGCTTTGTTCATGAGAAAAATCATCAGGTTCCCACCCTCTTGACGTTTTTCTATACATACTCTCTCGTTTTCCAATAGCAGACAGATTCTTTGTAGTATGAGGTATGAGAGAAATGCCTTCCATCAATTCATAGTTCCCTGTTACTTTTTCAATCCGATCCGCGTTGGCGTCCATCAAATCCCGAGGTATGCCTATGTACTTCTTTACTATCAACACTTTTATATAACAGTCAGAAGAGGTAGACTCTCTTACATAGAGTTTTGCTTTGTCGTTATTATTAAAGAAGCTCACCATTCCATTCGCGTGGTCGTAGTGCGCATGACTTAAGACTGCGAAATCCACATCTTCAACGGCTTCACCGAGTCCCTTCATGTTTTTTAAGAATAAATCTGATGCTCCTGCATCAACAAGAACCTTCTTGCCGTTATATTTTACGAGAAGAGAAAGACCCCACTCTCCCGATAAACTATTACCAGGAGTATTGTCTGTCACAACTACTATCTCATTTTTCAAAACCTTACCTCCAATACTTTCACTTCCACAAACCACAAATCCCGATTTGTCAGTTTGTTTCCTTCTACTTGTTTCGAGACAGTAGAACTACTGTCTCCACATGCTCCGTATGCGGAAACATATCGAACGGTTGTATATATTCTATCACATAACCGCCCTCATTTACAAGTGTTTTGCAGTCGCGCGCGAGCGTGGCGGGATCGCAGGAAACGTAGGCTATGCGCTCGAGCGCGCATTTAGCTATCGCATCGAGCGCGGGCTTCATCGCGCCGGCGCGGGGCGGATCGAGCAGCAGCTTTGAAACTCGCTTTCCGTTTTTTACAAGCTCGGGCAGCAGCTTTTCCGCCGCGCCGC
This sequence comes from uncultured Eubacteriales bacterium, assembly GCA_902794055.1. Lineage (GTDB taxonomy): Bacteria > Bacillota > Clostridia > Christensenellales > CAG-138 > PeH17. Next base: position 6,868 of record CADBGC010000123.1, read on the forward strand.
AGAGGAAGTCGGCGTTTTTGATGCCGTTTGCTTGGGCGTTATTCTTCGCGTTTTCTATCGCCCTCGGCACGTATTCTATGCCAGAAACGCTACCCGCGCTTTTCGCCATAAGCAGCGAAATCGTGCCTATGCCGCAGTAGAGATCGACGGCTTCATCTTGCTTATTCAGTTCGAGCGAATCGACGGCGAAGGTATAGAGCCGCTCGGTTTGATCGTGGTTTATCTGCAAAAAGCTTTCGGCTGCAACGGAAAAATCCATGCCGAGTATGCGCTCGGTTATGCTGTCTTTACCCCAAAGCAAAACGCTTTTTCGGCCCATGATAAGGCTCGATTTTT
>CADBGC010000124.1 GCA_902794055.1 uncultured Eubacteriales bacterium
CCGTTCAGATAAGCTCAAGCATTGAGAACTTTCGGCGCGAGAACACCGCACAGATGGAATCCCGCTTTCATTCCGAAGGCAATTTCTCAACGAGGCTTTCGCTGGTCGAAAACGGCGAACCGTTCTTCGAGATAACGCTCAAGCTGCCCTCCGCGAAATACACCCGCATTGCCGAAAAAAGATGGAGCGAGCTTAATAAGAAGCTGTATTTCGATACGCTGCTTGCGCTGACGAGCGATGAAGCTGCCGAGGATGCCGCCTCGATCGAATGCGACAGCGAATCAATTGCCCAAACTACAGATATCGAGGTTTAATCCATGAAAAAAACAAACACCGCGGTCGATCCAAAGGTCCCGTTCAATCCATACGACCCAAATTTCAATCTCAAGCAGGATTCGATCACCTTTCTTATGATCGTTGTGAGCTGCTTTCTTCAGAGCCTTGTTATAAGCGCGTTCTACACGCCCAATCACTTCCTTTCGGGCGGCGTAACGGGTATAGCGATGCTTATTGAATACGTTGCGAACGTTCCGCGCTTTATTCCGCTCATCCTTTTGAATCTGCCGCTCGTTATCATCGGCCTTCGTCAGATGAACACCAAGTTCATCATTTTCAGCGCATCGGCAACGCTGCTCTATTCGCTGTTTTTCTCCATTCCGTTCGTTGCTAATTTCCGCATCAACCTTGGAGATAACTCCGAGATGCTCTCAGCAGTCGTTGGCGCAGCGTTGATGGGCATAATCGGCGTTCCCGTTGTTAAACGCGGCGCAACGCTCGGCGGCATGGACGTTTTGAGCGTAATTCTCAGCCGCAGATTCTCCATTCAGATAGGCACATTTAATATCGCCTACAATCTTATCATCATGACCACTCTCGGCTTCTTCTTCGGCGTTCGCCCCGCGCTCTTCAGTATGCTGGCGACCTTTGTTTCCAACACGGCGTTCAACTACGGAATGCAGGGCTTTAACCGTAATATGACCGTGTTCATAATCAGCGAAAAGTGGGGCGAGATCGCGCCGCATGTTATGAACGATATGAACCGAGGCGTTACCTTCCTGCACGGCGAGGGCGCGTACACGGGTCAGCCGCGCGAGATCGTTTACTGCATCATTAAAACAACCGAGCTTGCCAAGCTCAAGGCGATCGTCAGAAAGCATGACACCAAGGCGCTGTTCTCCATAGTTGAAACCAAGGAAGTGGTCGGCCGAGGCTTTGCGGCTATGAACTGATCTGCAATACGATCATCAGGAGGAAAAAATGTTTACTGTTTACGGAAGCGAGCTCTGCCCCGATTGCAGAGAATGCGAAAGGAACTTCAAAGCGCACGGCATAGAATACACCTATGTTGACATTAACGAAAGCATGAAAAATCTCAAGGAATTCTTGAAACTCCGCGATGCCCTTCCCGTTTTTGATATCTGCAAGCAAAACGGCAGCATCGGTATTCCCGCCATAGTAGGCGAGGACGGCTGCGTTACTCTCGATTGGGAGGGCATGCTTGCCGATATGGGGCTTCAGATCGTTTTCAAAGAGCAGCGCCCTTATTGCAGCATAGACGGCAAGAACTGCTGACGATATAGGCATAAGCGTGGATCAAATGTCTGTTTGTTTTGAACCGATGAAGACAGCGCCAATTGCTCGGGAGCACGATGCCGCTGTTGCCGAGCTCGTTCGCAGCAACCTCAAGGCGCACGGACTCGACATTCCCGGAACCGCATACTTTGACGAATCGCTCGACAGCCTTTCGGAGTTTTACAGCTCGTATAGAAGGGCGTATTTCGTGCTTATTGACAGCGGTAAAGTTGTTGGCGGCGTTGGGCTTGCGGAGTTCGACGGCGATTGCTGCGAGCTTCAAAAGCTGTATCTTGCAGACTGTGCGAAGCATCGCGGCCTTGGTCATAAGCTGATGCTGTATATCGAGGAAAAAGCGCGTGAGATAGGATATTCGCGAATGTATATCGAAACCCATTCAAACCTCAAAGCAGCAATAAGGCTTTATGAGCACATGGGATATGAGCTCATCCCCCCCTCCCCCATCCGTTGTTCACACCACGATGGATCGCTTCTACATAAAGGACTTGAATTGAGCTAATTAAGGGCTGATTAGGCGCATCCGCACTTTGACAAGCCTTTTGCGTTCGATCGGTTTATTGTTTTGCGCTGCCGAAATACTCAAAGCAGAGCATGGTAAGATCGTCGAACTGTTCTGCCTCGCCCACGAAGTCGTCCACAGCGGAACGAACGTTTGCAAGCACGGCCTTCGGGGAAGCATCAAGCGCCAAATTCAGAGCATCGAGCATACGCTGGGTGCCGAATAGGTTGTTATCCTTATCGCTTGCTTCGGGCACACCATCGGTATAAACGAAGAGCTTAGTGCCCGGCTCGAGCATCAACTCATATTCGGTATACTTCGATCCGCTCATTCCGCCGATAACAAAGCCGTGCTTATCCTTGAACAGCTCAAAGATACCGTCGGGCCGTTTGATCGTCGGATACTCATGGCCTGCGTTTGAGCATACCATTCTGCCGCTTGAAAGCTCAAGGATGCCGAGCCAAACTGTAACGAACATCTCGCGAGAATTGTTTGAACAGATCGCGGCATTGGTATCCGTAAGGATCTGAGCGGGGGATTTGCCCATCATTGCGTTGTTTGAAAGGATTATCTTCGATGCCATCATGAACAGCGCCGCGGGGATCCCCTTGCCCGATACGTCGGCTATCACCATGCAAAGATGATCGTCGTCGATCAGGAAGAAATCGTAGAAGTCGCCTCCGACCTCCTTTGCAGGATCCATGGATGCATAGATATCGAAATCCGTCCTATCGGGAAACGGCGGGAAGATGTTTGGAAGCATGCCCTCTTGGATCTGATTGGCCATGTGAAGCTCGGTGCTCACTCGCTCCCTTTCCGCGGTTATCCTAAGATTCTCCTCATAGTATTGCTCCGTTTGCTTTGAAAGATCGGCAAAGGCATCGGCAAGCACCTCTATCTCGTCCCCGGTTCTGTACTGATCCAGCATTTGGAAGGTGCTGCCCGTTTCGCTGTCCCATCGCACGTTTCGAGTCATCTCCTCGATGGGCTTTGCAATGCGCTTTGTGGCGATAAATGCCGAAACAAGCGCAAGCGCAAGTATCAGAGCGAGCATGCCGAGCATAAGCCATTTTGTTTTGGTCATGCTTTCGTAGAATTTTTCGGTCGCCGCAGCGTTTATCTTGTCGTATTCGCTCAAAAGCTGCATCTCGGGCCTTTCGGTAAGCTCCTTATCTATGGCGGATATCACCGTCCAGCCCACCGAAGGCATCGGAGCGCCGACCATATAGTATTCGGTTTCATCCACCGTAAGCGCGGTTATCCCTGTATGCTCCGAAAGCGCCTTTTTAACGAAAGCGGCAAGCGCGGCATTGTCGGACTCCCTAAGATCGGGCGCGCTGTCGGAAAGCTCGGCGGTAAAGAGCCCGCCCTCAGAGCCAAGGATGACCTGTCCTCGGTCGTTCACAATGTATGCAAAGCCGCCCTCGTCGACCGAATTCACAAAATCCGTCATGCTTGAGAGCGATATGTCCACGCCCACAACGCCAACGGTCTCCCCGCCGCATTTTATCGGCATGGAGCAGGTCAAGAGCAGCTTTCCGCTGAAAGCATCGGTCATGATGCCGGTGAAATACAGCTTTCCCGAATCGGCAGCTCCCCTGTACCATGGCCTTTGGCGAACAGGGAACGGGATCAATTTGCCCGAAGCATCAAATTTATTGGCAGATTTTTCGTCGATGCAGAGATCGGTGCCGTCCTCAAGTCCGATATAGCAGCCATCCACCTTTTCGGAATTGCGGTGCAGCGCCACCATTGTGGAGCTCATATGCGCTATATAGCAAAGATACTCGGAGCTTTTGTGATCCACGCCTTCCTCCATAAGCGCATAGGCGGACGAAGTGCCGTTTAGCGCGGGATCGGGCAGCGGAACTTCGAGCGGAGCTGTGTTTGCTCTGTTTTCAAGCAGCTCCTCCGCCATCTCGCGAAGCATATCGATATCCTCGATCAACTCGGAAAAGTCCTTATCGGCAAGCTCAGCTTCAAGAACATTGCTTGAAACGAGCGCACGCTCGAGCACCGCGCCCATGGTAGCCTTTGAGCTTTGCGATATAGCCTCCTGCTGCTCACGGCGCGTTTCACTAACAACGTCCACAAGCGCGCTGTTTTGGTATGCAGACAAAAGTGCAAAAAGCGCAACAGTCAGAACGAGCAGCACAAGAACAAGCACGATCGTCTTTTTTTGCAATCCTCCGAATGTTATTCCGAATATTTTCTTCATCGAAAACCGCTTCCTCTCTCATGCGCCGCTTGAAATGCGGCCGCACCATTCGATGCAAAGTATATTTTCTTTATTTTATCAGCTATTCGCAGAGTTTTCAAGTAGAAACTTTTCCGCTTCGAACGCGGTTTTTGCAAGATAGCGAATTGATCGCACGGGATACTCTCCCGAAGCCGTTTCTCCCGTTACCATAACGGACGAAGCGCCGTCGAGCACAGCGTTGAATATATCGCTAACCTCTGCGCGTGTTGGAACGGCTCTGTGCATCATGGAATCGAGCATCTGAGTTACGACCATAAAATCCCTGCCCCCTCTGCGGCATACTTCGGCGATGCGCTTTTGAGCTGATGGAAGCTCCCAAAGCTCCATTGAATTACCGAGATCGCCTCGTGCTATCACGATCTCGTCACAATAAGGAATTATCTCGCCGAGTGCCGCCATGCCCTGCGCGTTCTCGATCTTTGCAAGCAGGCGAACATTTTCACAGCCCGCTGCATTGAGTACGCTTCGCACGGTCAAAAGATCGTCTTTTCCGCGCACAAAGGGCTGCATAACGCCCGTTACGCCGAATTCCCTCGCCCGTTCGATATTGCGCCTGTCCGCCTCGGTCATCGCGGGGGTGTTTATTGCTGCTCCTACGAGCGCAACGCTTTTTCTGCTTTCGAGAATGCCGCCTCGAATCACGCGAAAACGCCTCGGCTTTTCCATAATGAGAAGCAGCTTGCCGTCGTCCATAAGAAGCTCGGCGCCGAGTGGGAGTGCATCGAGTGCGGATATGGCTTCGGCGGGAAGTGCAAGCTCGTTTTCGCTTACAAGCTCTCCATTACCGAGCTTTAAAGGCATTTCAAGTGCGCCAATGCGCAGCTCGGGCCCCTGCATATCGATCAAAAGCTCCGCTTCAACACCACAGGCTTTGCACGCTCTGTGATACGCCTTTACAAGCTCCGAAGCATCTTCGAGCATCGTGTGGGAAAGGTTTAGGCGAACGCCGCTCATGCCCTGCCTGATCATAGCTTGGAGCGTTTGTTCATCCACGCAGGACGGGCCAAGCGTGCCATAGATTCTGACTTTATTCGCTGTGTTCATATTTCCGGTTACGTTCATATCTCATTTCCGATCTTTGTTTATAGTAGTTAGCTTATAGTCATTATACCTTTATCGGTGTTCGATTACAAGAAAAATCGAAGTTCTTCTGTTTGCATTATACGCAAGCGCGGGTCGATTCAATCGTCTTCCATTGATTTAGCATTTAACAAAGTGGCGACTGACTGATTATATTGCCCCAAAAGGTTGAATCGAGGGCGAAAATATGCTATGCTACGGATATAATGAAGCGATATTTGCTTCAGCTAAGCCAAATCGAAAGGAAATCTTTAAAATGTCCGAATACAGCTATGATATCGTGGTTCTCGGCGCAGGCCCGGGCGGCTATGAATGCGCCATCCGTTGCGCTCAATACGGGAAGAAGGTCGCTCTCGTTGAGGCGCGCGAGCTCGGCGGCACCTGCCTTAACAGGGGCTGCATCCCCACCAAGGCGCTGCTTCACGGCGCGGAGATGTTTGAGGCCGCAAAGTCTGCGGCTGATTGCGGCGTTACCCTCGGCGAAGTGGGTTTTGATTTTTCCAAGCTTGCCGAGTATAAGGACGGCGTTGTTAATAAGCTTCGCACCGGCATCGCGGGTCTTGAGAAGGCGCACGGCGTTAAGGTCATAAAGGGCTTCGGCAAGGTCGTGGACGCGCATACCTTGAGCGTTGAAAACGATGGCAATACCGAGAGCATCACCTTCGATAAGCTGATCATCAATATGGATTCCTACGAGCTCATCGTTGACGGGAAGAAGATCGATACGCCGCCGAAGGAGATCGAGCTTCTGTTCTTCCTTGCCTCGAACCCGAACCGCGTCTTCACGCGCTCGCAGCTTCTCGACGAGGTGTGGGGCTTTGACTACTTCGGTGATACGCGCACGATCGACGTGCACGTCAAGCGCCTGCGCGAAAAGCTCGAAAACGTCTCCGACCAGTGGGAGCTTGCGACGGTCTGGGGCGTCGGCTATAAATTCAAGCTCAACACGCCGCAGGGCGCGGCCGCGGACAGCGCAAAATGAAAAGTCTGTTCGCCCGGTATCTGGCTTCCACGCTGATCCTTCTTTTTGTCTCGCATATCATCTTTGCCATCGGCTTTATCGGCCTGACCTACAACTATACGGTCGAGCAGATCCGCCG
>CADBGC010000125.1 GCA_902794055.1 uncultured Eubacteriales bacterium
CGAACATCGGGGAATCCGGGTTCGCAGGAATGAGGATATGCACGGAATAGGTATAGCCGCCGTTTCCGTCGAAGTCCATCTTGCAGGTGTAGGTGATGGGATTGCCCATGGCGCTTTTTTCCACGACAGCGGTATAGGAGCCGTTGAGCTCCGCATCGCGGACGGCGGCATTGGCGCTCACTGCGGCAACGCCGACGATCAGCGCAAGCACGAGAAGCATGGAAAGTGCTTTTTTGAAGATCAATTTCATATTGTTCTTCTCCTTTCAAAAATGTTTCGGATATATGTAAAGCAATATTAGCGTTACATCAAAGGTGTTTATGGGTTGAAAACCACTTCAACGGTATCCTGCGATCCGGAAAAGCTCGAAAGATAGCCCGTCAGCGAGATAGTATTGCCGCTTATCACACCGGCCGAAAGCCTGCCCGTGAGCGACATATTACTGCCGTTCACGGTGTAATCGCCCGAAAAGCTTTCATCGGTTTCGTGGCTCATGCCGCCGGAAAGAGTTACGTGAACGCTGTAATCGTAATGCCCGCCGCCAAAGACGATTGTTACCTCATAGCGAACGGTACTGTTCATCGCCTCAACGAATTTTTCGATCTCGCCCGTGTATCTGCCCTCCCGCAAGCCCTGCGGCGCAGGTGTCGGGGCGGAAGTGGGAACGGCTGTCGGTGCCGCCGTCGGCTTTTGCGTTGGCGCGGTGGCCGGCGCATCCGTCGGCTTTGCTGTCGGCGCTGCCGTCGGCTGCTGCGTAGGAGCGGGAGTCGGGCGCGCTGCCTGACTTGAGGTCGGTGCGCTTGAAGGCACCGCTGTTGGCGCACCTGTCGGTGTACCGGTTGGCTGCACGGCCTCGGTCGGCTCCTCCGCCGCAGCTGTGGACTCCGCGCTCGGCGTTGAGATCGGCGCATCGGTCGCCTGTTCATCTGTAGCGCCCGAGGGTTCTTCGGTCGGTTCAGCGGAAACGGGGTTCTCTGTCAAGACCTGCTCAGTCGGCGCTTCCGTTCGCTCCGGCGCGGGTTCGTTTCCCTTTGAGCACGAAGCAAGGGCGGCGAGCGCAAAAAGCGCAGCCAAGGCAAGCGAAACTGCTTTTGTTTTCATAGTGTTTTATCCTTTCCTTATCGGTTTGCCGCATACGGGCATTCGGTGTAATGATCGCTTTCGACTTTCTCAAGAGAGCATTTTATGCTTTCGCATTCGCTCCTTCCTATCGGGCAGCGGCGGCGGAAACCGCAGCCGCCATCATCATTCGATGCATAAGAGCCCTGCTCTTCCTGAAAAGCTTCATTTGCTTCAGGCGGCGCATTTATCGCAGTTTTGCCGCCGTCCAAGCTCAGAACCGAGTCTATCAGCATTCGTGTATAGGGATGCATCGGGTTTGCGAACACTTTTTCCGCATCTCCGTACTCAACGATCCTTCCGAGATACATAATCGCCAGCCTGTCCGCAAATTTACGCACGGAAGCGAGGTTATGCGAAATAAACAGATACGTGATGCCGCGCTCCTTCTGAATATCCATCAAAAGATTGAGGATCTGCGCATGAACGGACACGTCCAGCGCGCTCACGGGCTCGTCGCAAACGATGTATTCTGCGCCGGAAACCAGCGCTCTTGCAATCGCTATTCGCTGCTGCTGACCTCCGGAAAACTCGCTCACAAATCGATCGAGATCGCCCGAGGAGAGACCGACGCTTTCAATTGCTTCCGCCGTTTTTGAAAGTATGCGCTTTTCGCCGAGCTCCCTCCGTATCATGAGCGGCTCAGCCACCGCGCGAGCGACCGTGAAGCGAGGATTCATCGAGCTTGCCGGATCCTGAAAAATCTTCTGCATGCTCCTTCGCTGCTGCTTGAGGCGTTTTTTATTGCGAATATCGAGCTTTTCGCCGTTGAAAAACACTTCGCCCGCCGACGGAGCAGCAAAACCGAGCGTTGCATCGGCAAGCGTTGTTTTTCCGCACCCCGATTCGCCCACCAGCGCGAAGGTCTCGCCCCCGAATATCTCGATGGATACGTCCGAAACGGCGTTTATATAGCGGCGCTTTGAAAACGGACTTTCCCTCTTGAGCGGGAAACGGACGGACAGATGCTCCGTTTTAACAAGCGCTTCACTTTTCCTATTGCTCTTTTCGCCCATCGCGCTCACCTCCGTGCATAAAGCAGCGCACATAATGCGAGCCGCCTGTGTATGCGAGCTTCGGTCTGCATTTGCCGCATTTTTCGGCTGCTTCCGCGCATCTCGGCGCGAAATAGCAGCCTTCGGGCTTGTTCGCCGGATCAGGAAGCCCGCCGGGTATCTGCGTGAACCGCCCCTTTTTATCGTCTATACGCACAACTGCGCCCATCAGTCCCTTCGTGTACGGATGAAGCGGATTCCTTATAAGCTCCTCCGCCGGCGCTTCCTCAACTATCCTGCCGCTGTACATTACCGCGATTCGATCCGCCATGCTGTAAACGACACTCAGATCGTGCGAGATGAGCAAAAGCGCCGTGCCGTTTTTTCTCCGCATTTCGGAAAGCAGCGAGAGGATCTGCTTTTGAACCGTAACGTCGAGCGCGGTTGTAGGCTCGTCCGCGATTATCAGCGCCGGGTTCGATGCAAACGCCATCGCGATCAGCACCCTCTGCCGCATACCGCCGGAAAGCTCATGCGGGAATGCTCTGTATCTTGCCTCCGGGTTTTCTATCCCTACGCTTCTCAGCGCCTCGATCGAACGCGCTTTTGCTTCTCGCTTTTTTAAGTGAAAGTGAAGCGTGAATACCTCGTCGAGCTGCTTCCCTACACTCATAACAGGGTTCAAGGCGCTCAGCGCATCCTGAAAGATCATGCTTGCTTTTTTTCCGCGAATGCTCTCCATCTCTCGCTCGCCTTTATCAAGCATATTTTCACCCAAAATGGTATGCTCGTCCGCTTTTACGATGCTCACCGAGGGATCGAGCAGCTTCAGGCTCGCAAGGCTCGTTACGCTCTTGCCGCAGCCGGATTCTCCGACAAGGGCAAGGCATTCGCCGCGCTCGATCGAAAGGTCTATCCCCTCCACCGCGCGAATTATGCCGCGTGGAGTCGGAAAGGCTACGCGAAGATTCCTTACCGAAAATACGTTCATTTTGCGCCGTCCTCCATGCTTTCAAGAACCTCGTCGAGATATCGGCCGCGTATATGCTTCAAAAGCCTTTTTGCATCGGAGCCGCCCTTCATACCGGGATTGACTATGCCCTCGATGGCAAGTCCGAGGCGCATGAACGCGAAAACCGAGATGAAGATGCCGATGCCGGTTGCGATTATCGTCCACCACTGCCCAAAGAGCATCGAGCCTCCGCTCTGCGCATCGGCAAGCATCTTGCCCCAGCTTATCGCGGTCGGGTTGCCGAGTCCCAGGAAGCTCAGCCCTGCCTCGGCTATCATTATTCCGGCGCATGACAGCGCCGTGCTCATTATCACAAGGTGCGAAACAGCGGGAAGGATATGCGTTTTCATAACGTACCATCTGCCTGCACCCGCAAGCTCCGCCGATTTAACGTAGTCCGCATTTTTCAGCCGCAATACGAGCGAGCGCACGGTGCGCGCAAGCCCCGTCCAGCCGAATAATACGAAAACGAGCACTATCACAACGTAGCTTTTGCCGAAAACGTTTGTGATAAGTATCGTCAGCGGCAGAGTCGGGATAACGATCATCACGTCGACTATACGCATCAGGAGCATGTCCACTGCGCCTCCGAGATAGCCCGCCGCAACGCCGAGCACGGAGCCGAGAAGCGCTATAGCGATACCGGTTATCAGCCCAACGAGCAGCGAAACGCGCGTTCCGTATACGAGCATGCTGAACACATCCTGCCCCGTTGTGATGCTCGTTCCGAGGGGATGCTCAAGGCTCGGAGCAAGCCCCTTGTCCGCACGCTGAGTCACGTCATAGGGATCGTATGGCGCGATTAGCGGAGCAAAGATCGCAACAAGAGAAAGGAGTATGAGCAGTATGAGCCCTATGCGCCCCTGCCTGTGCCGCCAGATGCGCCCTATGAAGCCGACTATGCCGCCGAAGGATTTTCGAAACAGCTTCATTGCTTTTCTCCGACAGTTACCCTCGGATCGAGCAAGCCGTAGCAAAGGTCGGTAACGAGGTTTGCCGCAAGCGCTATGCCCGAAATGAAGATCATTATGCCCATCATCAGCGGATAATCGTTCGTGTTGTTCGCTTCAAGATAGAGCGTGCCCATGCCGTGCCAGTTGAATATCTGCTCTATCACAACCGAGCCGCCGATGAGCCCCGAGAGCGACATTCCAAACCCCGTCACAACCGGCAGAAGCGCGTTTCTCAAAACGTGCCTGTACAGAACTCGGCGCCGTCTTACTCCCTTTGCACGCGCAGTCACGATGAATTTTTCGCCCGTGACCGCGATAACGCTGTTTCTGATGCCCTGTGCGTTGCCGATGATGCCGCCGATCGCGGTGCTGATTATCGGAAGCGCCGCATTGTAGGCAACTCTTCCAATACTTTTCAGGCTCCAATCGAAGGATGATACGAGATTCTGATCCGTATAAGCCGGAAAAAGCTCCAGCTTGAAGCCGAGAAAATACGCAAGCATCAGCGCAATAAAGAATGCCGGAAGCGCCGTTGTTACAGTGGAGGCGTTCATAAGCGCCCTATCCTGCCACGAGCCGCGCTTCATTGCGCAATGCGTTCCTATCGCGATGCCGAAGAAAAGGCAGATCAGCATTCCGGAAACGGATAGTACGAGCGTCCAAGGCAGGCGCTCCATCATAAGATCCCAAACCTTGGGCGAGCCTGCGCGATAGGAGTTGCCGAGATCGCCGCGAATAAGTCCGCCGAGATAACGCGCATACTGCGAAAGCGTGGAGCCGTCCAGCCCGTACTGCTGCCGTGTCAGCTCCTTTATGAGCTCATAGCTTTCATCGCTCATATTCCCCTGCGCGGGGTAATACCTTGCCGCGGGGTCGTCAACGCCGAGCCTTGGAATGAAAAAGCAGAGCGTAACGACTACCGCAAATATGAAAAGCGTATAGAATATTCTTTTTATTACATAGTATTTGTTCATTTAAGGTCGATCCGCGATCCTTTTGAGGTTTTTAAGCATATCCGAGCCGAACACGCCGCCGCTTCCGCGCTCAAAGCCCGAAAAACGATCCGTGCGCGCTGCCGTTATGAGGTCGGCGCTGTAAAGCGGAAGCTTATAATATGCTTCGGCGATCTCGGTTTGCAGGCGTTTTATCATGCTAATCTTATAATCGTGGTTCAGCGAGGCGCGCATCTCGTCGATCAGATCGGTTATCGTATCGTCGTTGAACTTTCCGTAGTTGGACGAGCGCTCTTTCGTTACGAAATGCGCCCTGTACATAACGTCCGCATTCGCCATGGAAAGTATGACCGTTTGAAGCGTCATATCGAAATCGCTTCTGTAAAGATAGGTCGTTTCGGGTGCGGAGCCCGCCGCCTTGAAGCGCACCTCGACCCCTATGCGTGCGAATTGGCGCTGAAGATACGCAACCGTGTCCTGTGCGCCCGGGGAAGCGAGTATTTCAAACGAGATACGATTGCCTTCATATAATCGAAAGCCGTTTTTATCCTTTTCGGGGTGCAGGGCATCGAGTATCGTGTTGGCTTTCTCAAGCCGAACGGCTGCCGGCTCCGAAAGAATATCCGCATTCGGCTCATACAAAAGCGCATTGTCCTTTGAAACAAGCCCGCAGGAAGCCGTTTTTCCTGCGCTGTCAAGCGTTTTTTCTATTAATTCACTCTGATCTATCGCAAGCGCAAGCGCACGGCGAAAATCCTTATTGCCAAGAAGCAGCTTCATGCCGTTATCGAAGGGCTCGGCCGGATTTACGTTCAAAACAAGGCAGGTGATACCGCTCCCGTCCGTATGGGAAAGATAAATATTTTCCTCGTTCTCCATCAGCTTCACGAAATTCGTGCTTATCGCCGCATCGAGAATATCGATATAGCCCTTTCTAAGCGCGAAAACCGCCGTATTGGAATCAAGATACAGCAGTATCCTTATTCTGTCGATTTTATAAAGCGCGCCGCCGTCCTCCGATTTAATATGGTAATTCGGATTGCGATCCAGCACGATGGTCTGCGCGTTCGTTTCCTCGCGGTTCAGCATCCATGCGCCGCAGCCGACTGGATTTTGGTAGAGCTTCAAAACTTCGCCCGCAGGGTTCTTGTTGTTCAACTGCTCCGATTCGCTGACGATCGGCTTGAAAAGATGCTCGGGCAATATCAGAATGGTATTGAAAAGCGTTGTAACCGCACCGAAAACCTTGTTTACGTGCAGATACATCACCGTATCCCTCTCGCTCTTGCTGATGGGATAGGTGCCGGAAAGGTCGGGGTGGTCGTAGGTGAACATTCCCTGCCTCACAAGCCTTCCGCCGCTTGATTCATGGCATAGA
>CADBGC010000126.1 GCA_902794055.1 uncultured Eubacteriales bacterium
CCGAGCCCACCGAAGCGCCCGTGCAGCCCACCGAAGCGCCCACAGAGCCCACCGAAGCTCCCGCACCGACTCAGCAGCCCGCTCCCGGCGGCGACACTCCCGGCGCTCCCGCAACAGGCGGCGCAAGTGCGATAATTGCGGGCATTGCGATGCTCATCGGCGCAGGCTCTGCCATTGCCGTACGCAAAAGCAAGAGGGGCGAATAATAACAGTAGTTTGTTCTGCGAAAGCGGACAATTGAAGTGATACCCCCATAAACGGAATAAGCGGCGCTGCCATAAGGTAACGCCGCTTATTCCATTTGGTGGAAAGAATCATACAAGCTAAACGATATAAGCAATTATCATCGGGGCTCTGTTGCGCATCAGCCGAACAGTCCCTTCTTCTTATACTCCGTCGACTCGACTGAAAGGCAGGCGTAACCCGTTGCAGCTATGACCTCTCTGAGTATGCGCTCGTCGACAGCTTCATCGGATAGAAACTCTAACTTGCCTTTTCGATGGGATGACTTGATCTTTTTTGCGTTCGGGAATGATCTTCGCACGGTGTCGTTTATATGCGCTTCGCACATGGAGCACATCATTCCTTCGATACAAGCGGTTGTTTTTATCATATTATTCCTCGCTTTCCGTCATAATAGGGCATGATACGCCCGTATCGTTCTTTATTGTTTTAACAAAGAAAACAAAGTAAACAATATGCGATATCCAGACTATGCCGAGTATGATGCATGGTACCCAGATGCTCTTTCGAGCCATCATATAGAAGCCGAAGCCCATCAGAAGCGTGACCGTTATTATTACGGACAGCTTGGCAGAAAGCTTCATTCCGCGCTTTTTCACAAAATCTTCAAGGTGCTTTTTATAGAGCTTCGTGCCGATAAACCATGTGTGAAGGCGCTCGGAGCTGTTTGCGAAGAAAAATACCGTGGCGAGAAAAAACGGCGTTGTGGGCAGTATCGGAAGAAAGATACCGACGGTGCCGAGAGCAAGGCATACGCAGCCGAGCACGGCAAAGATCATTCTTTTGAGCTTCATTTTGAATTCTCCTTATCGGCTATTATAGAACCTTTCCGTTATCCATCGTCACAGTTCTGTCTGCAATGCGCACGGTCGAGCTCCTGTGGGAAACAAGCACGACGGTCTTGCCCGCGGTTTCCTCCTTGAGCGAGCGCAGGATCTCGGCTTCGTTGAGGCTGTCTAAATTGCTGGTAGGCTCATCGAGCAAAAGGAAGGGGGCATCGTGCAGAAATGCGCGCGCAAGCCCTATGCGCTGGCGTTCGCCGCCGGAGAGCGTTTCTCCGAGCTCTCCAATGTCGGTTTCATAGCCCTTGGGAAGCGTAGTAATAAAGTCGTGAATAGAGGCTTTTTTGCAGGCAAGCTCTATCTCTTCCATCGAAGCATCGAGCTTTGCAATGCGGATATTCTCCTTAACCGTGCTCTTGAACAGCACGGTTTCCTGAGTCATATAGCCCTCCATTTGGCGCAGATCGGAGGTGTTTATCGAGTCGATATTCCTTCCGGATATTTCAATGCTGCCCTCGTCCGTTTTCCAAAACCTCATCAAGAGCTTTAAAAGGGTGGATTTGCCGCAGCCGCTTTTGCCGACAATGCCGATGATCCTGTTTTTTCCAATATTAAGCGAAACATCCTTCAAAACGTCCTCGCCGCCGTAGGAAAAGCGCAGATTGCCGATCTTCGCTCCATCGAATGAAACCGGCTCTTTTCCGAACACATCCTCGGTTTCGGGCGTTTCATCGATCACCTCAAGCACCCTTGCGCCAGATGCGGCGGTCGCCTGCAGGGTCGTTCCGAGTCCGGCGAGTGCGAGAACGGGTCCGAAGGAGGACATCAGCGCGATCAGCGGGATAATAAGCCCGTCGGCTTCGATCATTCCGCCCGAGTAGAGCGCGGCGCAAAGCGCGAGCATGGCAAGATCGAACGCAAGCACCATGCTGTTTGCAAGCGCAAGGTTTACTCCGGTGAGTTTGTTGAACGCGGATTGCTTCTTTGAGAGCGCTTCCGTTCTTTTATCAAGCTCTGAAAGCCGCTCGTTGCCTTCGCCGTACTGTATGGTTTCATCGAGTCCGCGTATGCTTTCGAGCATAAATGCGGAAAGCGCGCCGTTACCCTCTCTAAGCTCATCTCCGAGCGTTCCGCTGCGCCTTGATACTATCAGGGGAAGCAGAATGCCGACGGAGATATAGGCGATGAATGCGAGCAGACCGAGCGCCGGATGATACGAGCCGATGAATACGACCATCACAAGCTCGGTCAAAACGGCTATCGCTATCGGGGATATGGTGTGCGCGTAGAAAACCTCAAGCAGCTCCACGTCGCCCGTTATAAGTGAGATGAGATCGCCCTTGTCGCGCCCCTCGAGCTTGGCGGGGCAGAGACGGCGCAGCGCCTTGAACACCTTGTTGCGTATGATGGCAAGCAGCGTGAAGGCGATATAGTGATTGGTGCGCTGCTCGGCGTATTTAAGCACGGCGCGAAGCAGAGCGATCACTATAAGAGCGACAGAAACTGTTTTCACAGACAGCGGAACGGTCACTTTCAGCCCGTGCAGCACCAGGAAACCGCCAAGTATGGGTATGAACTGCGCGCAAAGAAAGCCGAGCGTGCCCATTACGACCGCAAGAAGCATATAGCCGCTCAAGGGCTTAACGAGCTTAAGCATGCGAAGGAGCGTGTTGAGTTTGCTTCCATTCTTCATTTCAAACCGCCTCCCTTCCGAAATTTTCAAGCGCTTGTTGGGTTTTATGCAGCCTCGCATATATGCCGCCGCGATCGATAAGCTCGCTATGCGTTCCTTCTTCCGCGATCTCGCCGTTTTCCATGCAATAGATCTTATCGGCGTTCACAACGTTCATAAGCCGATGTGAGATCATGATGATCGTCTTTTGCCCGCGCAGGCGCAGTATGCTGCCAAGGATCGCTTCTTCGCTCTCGATATCTATGTTGCTCGTGGCTTCATCGAAGATATAGACAGGAGAATCATGCAAAAGCGCCCTTGCAAGCGCGAGCCGCTGCTTCTGACCGCCGGAAAGATTGGCGGCGTTTTCAAGAAGCGAAGTTTCAAGCCCGTTTTCGCTTTTGATGAAGTCGGAGAGTGCGCAGCTTTCAAGAACGCTCCAAAGTCTTTCGTCGGATGCGCTCCTATCTGCAAGCAGCAGATTCTCGCGCACGCTGCCCTTAAAAAATACCGAGTTGAAGCCGATATAGGTGATGGACTTCATCAGGCTTTCTTCGTTGAGCGTGCAAATATCCTTCCCGCCGACCGTGATGACTCCCGAACCGACCGTATTTCTGCCCATGATGAGCCTTGCCACGGTCGATTTGCCGCTGCCGGATTCGCCTACGATGCCGATAAAAGATTTTTCGGGTATAAAGAGACTTGTGCCGTGCAGTATTTCGCGCTCCTTGTCGTATGAAAAACGAACGTCACGGAGTGCAATATCAAAGCCATCGACCTTTTCCGTTTTCTCGGAGGGCTCTTCAACGTTCAAAAACTCGAATATCCTATCGCTTGCCGCCATGCCGTTCATCGCAACGTGGAAATAGCTCCCAAGCCTGCGCATGGGAAGGAAGAACTCCGCCGAAAGCAGTATCATAAAAATGCAGTTCGCAAGCGGCAAACTCCCGCTGATGAAGGCCTTGCCCGCAAGCAGAATGCCGAGCGCAGCGCCTCCGTAGGCAACGAAGTCCATGATCGTGACCGAGTTGAGCTGCATTGTCAGCACTGCCATCGTCACCTTACGAAAATGCTCGCTTTCGCGGTTCATCTCCTCGTTTTTGAATTCATCGGCTTGGTAGATCTTGAGGGTCGTCATTCCCTGAAGATTCTCAAGAAAGGTGCTGCCGAGCTTGGTGTACTGCCCCCAATACTTTGAGAGTATCCTCTTTGCGATCTTCTGAACCATGATTATCGCGCCCGGGATGAGCGGAACGCAGATAAGCAGTACCGCCGCAACGAGCCAGCTTCCCGAAAAGCCGAACAGGAAAAACAACACGATCGGTGCGATAAATGCGTAAAAGAATTGAGGAACGTACTGCCCGAAATAGCTTTCAAGCTGCTCCACCCCCTCGGTGGATTCCTGAACGAGCTCTGCTGTGGCGGCGTGCTCTCGATATGCCGTCCCGAGCCTCAGAAGCTTGGCGTAAATCTTCTCGCGCATCACGCTCTTGACAGTGCGTGAAGCAAGATAGCTCATGCGCACCGCATAGCGCGTTGTGAGAAAACGAACGGCTATGCTTGCGGCAATAATAACGGCAGGGAGAACGAGCTCCTTCAAGCCCCATGAGCGCTCATACAGCCTTTGAACCGAAAGCGCAACAGCGCCTATCATAACCACGTTGCAGCCAAGCTCAACAAGCTGCAAAACGATATTCAAAACAATGTATTTTTTGCTCTCGGGGCAGAGCTTCATGAGTCTTTTGTCAAACACTTTGTTTCCTTTCGCGGATAAACCGAAATACAATTATCAACTATAATTAGCTAACGCTAACCTTGCTTGTAAACTAATCGAGCCTATATCAAAGCAGCAATACCAAACAGGTTAGCCCGCGCTAACAATCATAAGCTTTTTGAGATGAAAAGTCAAGCGATCGACCTGAAAACCATACATATTTTTAAAAAACAACCACTCATTTTCCTAAAAAGGTGACATCCTAAACCATGTGAAATACCGTAAAGAGCTGCCACGCACTTGAAACCGTTCGAGTTATATGCTAAAATATACGGGTCTACTGTTTGAGTGCCTGCTCGGCATGTGCCGCAGCGGGATAATAGGGAATCGGGTGCAAATCCCGGACGAACCGGTCACTGTGAACGGATAGTCCTTCGCAATATGCCATTGCCGCAAGGTGAGAAGGCGCGAACGGGCGTTACGCCGCAAGTCAGGAAACCTGCTCAGACGGAACGATGAGTATCCTCCGGAGAAAAGTAGCTCATCTGAGGTCGGCCGCAAATACGCTTTATCGGCGTTTTGGGGCGTGATTTTGGTTTGCCGTTTTCCGATCGGGTCGGAAGGCGGTTCTTTTTTCTTGCGAGGATGAAGCAGGCAAAAAACTAAAAAAGGAGAAAGCCATGTATTCATCTGCACAAATCATCGAAAAAACTACCCGTTACGGCGCGCATAATTACGCTCCGAAGCCCGTCGTCATCGCAAACGCCGAGGGAACCGTTGTTACCGATCCCGAGGGCTTGAGGTACTATGATATGCTGTCCGCATATTCAGCGCACAATTTCGGGCACCGTCACCCTGAGATAGTTGCGGCAGCCAAGGCGCAGCTCGACAGCTGCACGCTAACCAGCCGTGCGTTCCACAGCGAGAACCTGGGCGAGTTTTGCGAAAGCCTTGCCAAGCTCACCGGCAAGGATATGGTGCTGCCAATGAACACCGGTGCGGAAGCCGTTGAAACGGCATTGAAAACCGCAAGGCTCTGGGGTGCGCGTGTCAAGGGCGTTGAGAACGGGAAGCAGGAGATCATCACCTGCGAAAACAATTTCCACGGGCGCACAATCTCGATAATCAGCTTTTCCACAGATCCTCTCGCAAAGGATGGCTACGGCCCGTACTGCTCCGGCTTCAAAACCGTTCCATACGGAGATGCTCAAGCGCTGCGTGAAGCCATCACTCCCAATACCGTTGCTTTCCTCGCGGAGCCCATCCAGGGCGAGGCGGGCATAATAATGCCTCCCGAGGGTTGGCTGAGCGAGGTGCGTGAAATTTGCACACAGAACAACATCCTCTTCCTTGCGGACGAGGTGCAGACCGGCTTTGCGCGCACCGGCGATATGTTCGCTTGCTGGCACGAGAACGTGGTACCCGATATCTATATCATGGGCAAGGCTTTGGGCGGCGGCGTGATGCCCCTTTCCGCTATAGCTGCGAATGAGGATATCCTCGGCCTGTTTACGCCCGGCTCCCACGGCTCCACCTTCGGCGGCAACCCGCTCGCCTGCGCCTGCGGCATAAAGGCGCTTGAGATTCTTCAGCGTGACGATTATCCAAGGCTTGCTCGCGAGAAGGGCGAATACTTCATGGCGGAGCTTAAAAAGATCGACAATCCCGAGATCAAGGAGATTCGCGGCCGCGGTCTGCTTATCGGTGTTGAGTTCCATGGAAGCGCATACGAGTATGTTAAGGCTTGCATACATGAGGGCGTTCTCTGCAAGGAGACACACGATAACACAATCCGTTTCGCTCCACCTATAACGGTATCGTACGAAGAGCTCGCTGATGCGCTTGCTCGCATAAAAAAAGCATTCGACAGATAAACAAGCTTTAACTGCCGATCTCTATTAAAATATCAAGAAAAAGGGGCGGCGGCAATACGATCCTTACTTACCGCCGCCCTATTCTATTTATAACGG
>CADBGC010000127.1 GCA_902794055.1 uncultured Eubacteriales bacterium
AAGCGCCATGCCATCGCAGAGCGCGATGCAAAGCGCAGCATGGACAGGCGAAACGCGGATATGATGTAAAGATTCTTCCAAACGAAATACCGCCTCTCGGCTTGAGGGGCGGTATTATTATGCTTATTCTTGGTTTACCAGTCCATGCGCTGCTTGCTCTTCGGCGCGTTTTCAAAGAATTCGTATTCGTATTTGATGATCGACTGTTCGCCGCCCTCCAAATCAAATGAAATTATCTCAATGCGATTTCCGTTTTCATCGTACTTGAATTCACTCCAACCGTACAGCACTTCCTCATTAACGGAGCCGTCCTCCGCAGCTAAGAAGCCGTTCGCCTTGACTGCGATGCCGTTTGCATCGTATTCGTAAACCAATACCGTGCCGGGCATACCTTTGTTGAAGATGCGATCCTCGATCAGTTTCCCTTCTTCATCATATTTCTTTTCGCGTCTGAAGACCATGCTGTTGTCGCTTTTATAGTACTTATAACTCGTTTCTCTTCCGCTTTCATCGTATTCATGTTCGATGCGCGTATCCATTCTTCCATCCGCTTTGTATGTAGTTTCAACAAGCACATTTCCGTTTTCATCATAGCGGATGCTGCCCATGGATGAAACGGTACCGTTCTCTTTTGAAGCAGTCCAGCTGCAATAGTTTCCGGCATCGTCATACTTGTATTCATAAGTCGAAACGGAGCTGCCGTCGATCACTCTGCGAATGAGCACCCTGCCCTTCTCGTCATATTCGCTTTCATGGTGGATCGTTCTATTTGTCATAGAATTCGTTTGTTTGATGTTGTTGCCACACTCGTCGAATTCATATTCAAGCCGCGCCTGCTCGTTTCCCTCGCTGCCGTAGCGCACTTCCCTGACTATAAGCCATGCGCCCTTCTCCTCTTTGGAACCGCCGATCAAACCGCAAGCCGAACTCAACAGCATTATCAAGCACATACCGGCAGCGAAAACAGCTTGTAGCATCCTCTTCATTTTTATTCTTTCCTTTCATTTTCGGTTTCCACGCGCACTCTGTCGCAGCCTTGCGAATACTTCGGGTAATAGCGATACAGCGTACACACCATGCCGCCGTTGGAGAGCTTTCTTCGTTTATCGGCACGCTGACCGTACACGCGCTCGAACTCGGGGTGCGAGGCGATGATATTCACGCTCCAGCCGTCGAGGCGCGAAAAGACCTCGTGCATACCTCTATAAAGCTTCTCCGCATCGCGCTTCTCCATGAGGCGTTCGCCGTATGGAGGATTGCAGCACAAAACACCCCCGTTTCTTTCCTCTTTAAGATCGAGCACCGAGGCAACGCGCCAAGAGAGCATAACGCCCGCCTTCTTCGCGTGCTTTTTGCAAAGGTCGATGGAATGCGCATCTATATCCGAGCCGGTAATATCGAAGGGAACTGCTTTAACGCAGTCCCTCGCCCTCTCGCGGGCAAGCTCAAAGGCGTTTTCGCGTATGAAATGCCAATCCTCGGCGGCAAAGCTTCTGTTTAAGCCAACGGCAGTATTCGTGGCGATCATCGCCGCCTCTATGGGCATCGTGCCCGAGCCGCACATGGGATCGATAAACGGGCGCTCCGCTCTATACCCCGAAAGCAAGACTATTGCCGCGCCGAGTGTTTCGGATATGGGAGCGGGCACGTTATAGGTGCGATACCCGCGCCGCGAAAGCCCCGCGCCGCAGCAATCGAACGCGACCGTGACAACGTCGCGCAGTATGCCGATCTCGATTATGATGCGCTTGCCGTTTTCGGGAAGTATCTTTATTCCGTAGGCAGAAGAGAGCGAATCGACTATCGCTTTTTTCGAGATGCGCTGGCAGTCCGAAACTGAAAAGAGCTTGCTTTTCGCAGATTTTCCGGTTACGTGGATAAAATTATTTTTATTTATGTAGTTCTTCCATTCTATCGCACGAACGCCCTCATAGAGCTGTTCAAAGCTCGTGGCCTCAAAGGAGCCCACCTGCATCAAAACGCGCTCCGCCGTGCGAAGATAGGTCAGCGCCACCGCCATATCGGTGAAGCTGCCCGAAAAATCCACGCGCGCATCGTGAACCGCCGTTACCTCTATGCCAAGCTCCTTTAGCTCGCCCGAAACGAGCGATTCGAGCCCTATTTTACAGGTTGCAAAGAAATTCATATTTATTGATCCTCGGGGTCGTCCTCTTGCCCGTCGCCGCCGCGCTCGCCGATATCAATAAGATCGGCCAATCTTGCGCCGCCCTTTTTCGCTTCGCCCTTGTCAGGCTGCGCATCGCCGTCATCGGTTTCTTCCTCGCGCTCGAAGCGGATGCCGCTGTCCTCGGGGAAGCCTTCCGGAACCTTGACGGAGAGCAGGCGCAAAAGCGCGTTTTCTATTCTGCGCACGGTCACTCCGCGCTCGACGGCGAAGGCATGGATATCCGGCGTTTCGTGATTTTCGTTTTCGCGAAGCAGGAAGTATTCTATCGCCGCCGCCATCGCCTCCACCTGCCCGTAGGGAAGGCGGGGCTTGGACTTATAATTATCCAAAGTATAGAGATAGCAGAGCCTTGCCGCCGCAGGAAGCAGCTCGCCGGCCTTTTCCGCGATGCGCGAGCATGAGAGCTCCGCGATGCGGCGATAGCACTCGGGCCATTCGGAGTAGTTGTCGGGTCCGCGCCCGAAGGAGCAAACGTTCACGCTTCCGTCCGCATAGAGCATGAATTTTTCATCGGGCGAAAGGCTGTGAAGATGCGTCAGCGCGGCGCGGCGCAGCGCCTTCGTGCTGTCCGGCTCAACGAGGATGCGGCGCACCAGCCCCTCGGCAAGCCCCTTATCGAAACTTTCGAGTATGGCAAGGTACATATCGCCGTAGGGGCAGCTCCTGTCGGTCAGCGACCAATCGGTGAGCCTGAGCACCTCGTCGCGCTCAAGGGAATACAGCTCCTCCACCTCGGCGGCGCTCATGTTCGCGATCTCCTCGGAGCGCTCGACCCTTCTGAGGAATTCCGCGGGCGGCACCGAGTATTCTATCTGATACGGCGCGCGCTCGCCGCTTTCGAGCGTTTCAAGGCAGACCTTTTTAAAGTAGTACGCAACGGAATCCGAGGGCTCTATAACGAGGCAGCGCTCATAGCACTGCTTGGCAAGCGAAACGTCCTTCAGGCAGTACGCCGCCTGCGCCATGAAGTGGATGAAATTGCGGTTATAGGGCTCGATATCGCAGAGATCCTCGGCGTAGTCGAACGCCTTTTCAAAGCGGCCTATCTCCATCATAACGGTGAAGGCGCGCACGATGTCGTTTATCTGCTCAAGAGCATGCGCGGTGATGAGGGAAACGAGCTTATCGACCCGCTCCTGCTCGCCGAGCGCGTTATAGATCAGCGCGGCGCAGCAGCGAACGGTGAAATCCTTTTTAAACCTTTCGTTTGCGCCTTCGTAGAGCTTTTTGCCGTCTTCAAGGCGCCTGTCGCAATAGTAATTGAGGAGCAGATCGGTGAATATCTCGATCGAATCAGGGTGCGCCTCTCTCGCGCGCTCCGTCATCGGTATCGCCTCATCGAAGCGGCCCTGCTCGCTGAGCTTGCCCGCGGTTTCGAGCACGCGCTCGACCTCCACCTCGTCGAAGTCCCTCAAAAAGCGCTTTTCGTCCGCATCCTGATCCATGTACTGCTCGCAAACCGCGATGCAGTCGAAGGCGTTTGCGGCATCCTCATAGCCGAGCTCGTCCGAAGCATCGTCCTCCCCAACGTCGCTGATGGAGAGTATGAAGAGCTGCTTTGCCGCTTTAAACTCGCTTCTTCCGAGCATGCAGTGTGCAAGGCGGAAGATAACAAGGCGCAGTATCTGGCTGCCCTGCACGAGCACCGGCGCAAGCACGCCCGCCGCCTCGGTGAAGCAGTTCATATCCAAAAGCGTGTCCACAACGCGAAGGCGAATATCGTCGTTCAGCGGGCGCAGCCTCAACGCGCGCCGATACAGCTTCAGTGCGGAGAAGAAATCGCCCTTATCCGAAAGCTCGTCGCCTCGATCGATAAGGCTGTTCACGCTGCCCGAAATGCTGATAACACGGCCGATACGGCTCACGTTGTCGTTTTTCCTGTCTCGATCACTCATCCAAGGGCTCCTCCCTCGTTTGCGCTTCAAGAAGCAGGGCGCGAAGCTCATCCTCTGTGAAAACGTATTTCTTTTGGCAGAACGAGCAAACGAGCTCCGCTTTGCCGTCGCTTTCGATGATATCGGTCAGCTCCCTTTCGCCGAGCGAGATTATAACGCGCTCGAGCCGCTCGCGGGAGCAGTCGCAGCGATACTCGGGCGAAAGCTCGTCCGTTATTTCAAGCTCCATATCGGAAAAAAGCTTGGTGAGAGCGCCGCGAAGATCCTCGCCCTCGTCAATATGCTTTGAAAGAAGGGATATCTCGGAGGCGATCTGCTCAAGGCGGGTGATATCCTCATCGGGGCAGTTCGGAAGGGGCGCAAGCATGAGCCCCGCCGCCGAGCGCACCTTGCCCGAAACGGGCTCAACGCGCACGCCGAGATACACGAGCGAGGGCTGCTGCTCACTCATCAGGAAATAATTTGCAAAATCATCGGCTATCTCGCCGCTTACGAGCGCACATCTGCCGATATAGGGCTCCTTCAGCGAAAGATCGCGGATAACGCGCATCTCGCCCGCAGTTCCGACCGCGCCGCGCACATCCAACTTGCCCGCTTCGTTCAGCGGAAGCTCGAGCTCGGGATTGGTAACGCAACCCTTGACGATGCCGCCCGTATGCCCAACGGCGGTCAGATTGCCCGCCGGGCCGCCGCCTGCGAAGGTAACTGTTATGCTGTCGGTCTCGGATTTGAGCCTTGCGCTCATCATCGAAACGGCGAGCAGGAGCCTGCCGAGCGCGGCGGTGCAAACGCGGCTGAGCGAATGCAGTTCGCGCGCGGTCTCGACCATCTCGGTTCCCGAGATCGCCATGAATTTAACGGTTTTATTGAGGAGCAGGCCTCCGAACATAACGTCTTTATTATTCATATTTTTATCCTTTCACGGCAAGAAACTGTATTCGCTCGGAATCTTTCTTCGGCGGCTCTAAGCTAAAATCTCCGAAGCACTCGATGCGGGCAAAGCCCGCTTTTTCGAGCAGCGAGGCGAGCGCCTCTTCCGGGTACGCCCGCTGGATATGCGTTTCCGCGCCTCGTTTATACAGACTTTCGCCTTCGTTCGTTTTATCGGTTTTGGTGAAGAACTCGAGCTTCATCTCGATAAGCCCGCTTTCCTCGTCGTAATTATTCTGCCAGAAGTAGATGCTGTCCGCACGGCTGTCGGTAAAAGCGTTGTTTGAAAGAACGTTTTCAAGCTTATATTTTGAAGAAATATCGAAGATGAGCGCGCCGCCCGGTTTTAAGAGCGAATGCGCGGAACGGAAGAAGCTTTTCGCATCGCCTTCGCCCGTTAGATAGTTCACGCAGTCGCAGCAGGCGATGATGCCGTCGAGCGGTCTGTGGAAGGAAAGCTCCGTCATATCCATGCGAACGAACGGCACCTTCAGCCCCGCCGAGCGCGCTTTTTCGGCGGCAACGGCGAGCATCTCGTCCGAAACATCGCTCGCGGTGATATCGAAGCCGAGCTTAGAAAGAGGAACGGTGATATTGCCCGTTCCGCAGCCGCATTCGAGGATGCGCACAGATCGAGTGAACGCCGCGTTTTCAGCCATATTGAAGGCGCGGCGAATAAGGCGCGAAACGTACTTCGCCCACGCATCGTAATCGACCTCGTTCATAAAGCCGTCATACAGCCTTGCAAGATGAGAATAGCTTTCCAAAACGCCACCCTTTGCGGTTTTTTCTTACTTTAAATTATACCCCCGATAGGCGCATTAGGCAAGAGCGGAAAAGGTCAAAAACGGCGGTTTTGATCAAATTCGCATACTCCGCTTTTTGCAAAAACCGCCCGCACCGTGAACCGATGCGGGCAGAATTCGTTTAAGCCTCAATACGGCGATTATTTATGGGTCTCGTTGTACTTCTTGATGCCGAGGGCGAGCAGATCCATCGCCCTTTCAAGATCCTGCTGCTTGAGAACGTATGCGATGCGGATCTCGTTGAGTCCCCTGCCGGGGGTTGCATAGAAGCCTTCGCCGGGAGCGAACATGACGGTGTCGCCGTTGTCGTCGAAATCGGTGAGCAGCCACTTCTGGAAGCTGTCCGCATTATCAACGGGCAGAGCCGCCATCATGTAGAACGCGCCCTGGGGCTCCTTGACCACGATGCCGGGGATCTCGAGCAGCTTTTTATAGCAGGTGTCGCGGCGGAGCTTATACTCCTTGCGGACCTTCTCGAAATACTCGGGGCCGACCTTATACAGCGCGGCG
>CADBGC010000128.1:0-4522 GCA_902794055.1 uncultured Eubacteriales bacterium
CCCGCAATATGCCGACTTTTCACGGCGCTTCCGCCAAGCTCGAGAATGAGGTTCGAGAGATCTTTTCTTCGCAAGGCTCCGATACTGCGATAAAGCCGCATCAGGCTCATGAAGCAGATGAGCTTATTACCGAAAGTTCGCAGAAGCAGCAAGATTATTCCGGCCTTTTTGAGAATAACGGTGCTCAGGATTACAGCCTGCGCGACAGCGGCGCCAACGCATTCCCAGATCTCGCTCCATTTGCGCATGCAAATACGCCTTTTCCCGCGTATCCCGAATTCATCCAGGGAGCCGTTATTCAGACGGAGTTATCGCAGAATCCCGAGCCGAAAACGGCGGAAATTGAATCGAATCCGTATGCGGACGGGCAAACCGAGGATGCAATACCCGTTTATAAGGTTCCTTCCAACGCGCCCAAGAAAAAGCCCGATATAGCCGAAAGCACCGAGCAGATACGACTTGATGCCGATACCTGCACCGTTATCGGCGCAGTGTTCGACACCTAT
This sequence comes from uncultured Eubacteriales bacterium, assembly GCA_902794055.1. GTDB lineage: Bacteria > Bacillota > Clostridia > Christensenellales > CAG-138 > PeH17. The sequence goes on from CADBGC010000128.1 coordinate 507, forward strand.
ATCGTGGTTCAGCAGGGCGACGCTGTCTACTATATCGATCAGCATGCCGCGCATGAGCGCATACTCTACGAAAAGCTGATAAACGGTGAACTGAAATTCGATTCGCAGTTCGTTTCGCCGCCGCTTACGCTCGAGCTCGATCCCATAGCCTTCGATTGCCTGCTGCAAAATGAGGAGCGTTTCTCGGAATTCGGCTATTCAATCGACTTCGGCGATAGGCTGAGCGTTTCGCTGCGATCCGTTCCGAATATCGTCGGCGCTTCGCCCGAAAGATTTCTTCGCGATGCCGTGGATATGCTGCTTGAGAATCCGGATGCGACCGAGACTGATCTTTTGCGCTCAAGGCTCATTCAAATGTCCTGCAAGCGCGCTGTGAAGGCGGGCAACGATCTTGAGATTCGCCAGCTCAAGGCAATAGTGGATGCTTATGCAAGCGGCGAGGTTCCGCTGACCTGTCCGCACGGCAGGCCCGTTATCATCCGAGTTACCAAAACCGAGCTTCAAAAGATGTTTAAACGAATAGTTTGATGCGTACAGCTACTAAGCAGAAAATCTATCTTATAGTCGGCCCAACCGCAAGCGGCAAAACTGCGGTTTCTATCGATATTGCCGAGCGCATGAATGCCGAGATCATCTCCGCGGATTCGATCCAGGTATATAAGCGGCTTGATATCGGCTCTGCAAAGCCGAGCCTTGAGGAGAGGCGGGGGATACCGCATCATCTCATGGATTTTGTAGACATTGCGGACACTTCATACAATGTATCCGCATACCGCGAGAAGGCATTTGAGTGTATTCGCAATATCGCCGAAAGAGGCAAGAATCCCCTGATAGTCGGCGGCACGGGGCTGTACGTGAATTCCCTCGTATTTCCGCTTAATTTTTCCGAGGCTGAACCCGATTTTGAAAGAAGAGAGGCGCTGCTTGCTCTTGAGCAGACGGAAAGGGGTGTGCTGCACGGCATGCTTCAAAAGATCGATCCCGAGACTGCGCAGAGGCTTCATATAAACGACACAAAACGAATTATACGCGCTATCGAGGTTTTCGAACAAACGGGCGTTCCGCTCAGTGCTCACGGCGGTGATTTTGCCAACAGGCGTGAAGCCGAGATCGAGTTTGAGCCCGTAATGGCTGCGATCACAATGGATCGCGCCGAGCTTTATTCGCGCATAGAAAAGCGTATAGACCTGATGCTTGAGCAGGGGCTTGTTTATGAAGTCGATTCAATCATAAATGATGGTTTCGACAGTTCTCTGCCCGCGCTGCAGGGCCTTGGTTATAAGCAGCTCATCATGTTCCGCCGCGGCGAGATAGGCTTTGATGAAGCTGTTGAGCTTATAAAGCGCGACACAAGGCGCTTTGCGAAGCGACAGATAAGCTGGTTCAAGCGTGATAAACGCATCCGATGGTTTGATGCCGATAAATACGGCGAAGAGCTTTCGAGCGCCGTATTTGATTATTTCAATGGGAAGGATATAGGTGAGTTCGAGCCGTAAGCGGCTTGGAGATGATCAATATGTACGATAATTATTATAACCAACTTGGTATTACAAAAAGCGCATACGATACGGTCACAGCTCTCGAAAGAGAGCTTGAGTGCGTTTTCGAGCGCATCGAGCGCATCGAAAGCCTGAATCAGGCCAAGGTGCTGGCTGCGTTTCAAAATAACAGAGTGGCCGCTCATCATTTTAACCCAACAACAGGATACGGCTATAACGACGTTGGCAGGGAATGCCTTGATAAAGTATTTGCCGATGCTTTCGGCACCGAGGCTGCGATAGTCAGCCCGCAGCTTGTTTCCGGCACTCATGCAATTTTCTGTGTGCTTGCGGGCATACTGCGCTCAGGTGAAACGCTGCTTGCCATATCCGGAAGACCGTATGATACGCTTCTTGAGGCCATTGGCATAGAGGGCGAGGCTGAGGGCTCGCTTCGCGATTTCAATATCAAGTATGAGCAGGTCGATCTGCTTCCGAGCGGAAAATTCGATATTTCTGAGATCGAAAAGGTCGTTATCACGCACAAGCCGCGCCTCGTTCACGTTCAGCGTTCGCGCGGCTATGCATGGCGTGAGGCGATACTTCCCTCGGATATGGCGCCTGTTTTTGAATCGATCAAAAAGCTCTCCCCGGAAACTGTGATCGTTGTTGATAACTGCTACGGCGAATTCACCCTTCCCGATGAGCCCACCGATCACGGTGCGGATATCATCGTCGGCTCGCTCATAAAGAACCCGGGCGGCGGTCTCGCCCCGACCGGCGGCTATTTCGCGGGCAAACGCGAATTTGTGGACAGGATCGCAAACAGGCTCACCGTGCCGGGGATCGGCAGGGAAGCAGGCTCATATTTCGGAAGCTATCTGCCGTTTTATCAGGGGCTTTTCTTTGCGCCGCACGTAGTTGCGCAGAGCCTTAAAACAAGCATTCTGTTTTCTAAAATATTTGAGAAATACGGGCTTTCAACCATGCCGTCCAGCGATTCCGTTCGCAGCGACATCGTTCAGTCGCTTCGGTTTTCAACGAAGGAGCAGCTCGTAGGCTTTTGCAGGTGCATCCAATCCGTTTCGCCCGTGGACAGCTTCGCGCTTCCCGAGCCGTATGCAATGCCCGGCTATTCCGATGAAGTGATCATGGCGGCAGGTGCGTTCATTCAGGGCTCTTCAATAGAGCTTTCTGCGGATGCGCCGATCTGCGAGCCCTATACGGGATACCTTCAGGGCGGGCTCACCTATTCTCATGGTAGAATTGCCGCCATGAAGGTGCTTACGATGCTTGAAGAAACAGAGGGTGGGGGAGAAGCGAAATGAAAAAATGCATTTTGTATGACGATAGGATATGCAACGACTGCGGTGAATGCCTGATCTGCGATCTCGATCCCAATAAGCTTTGCGATAACTGCGGAAAGTGCATATCGTCAAGCGGCGATCAGGAGTTTTTGAGCATGCTCGTTCATGCCGCCGAAAATGATGACGATGCTTTTGATGATATCGTTCCTCTCAGCGACGAGGATATCGAGAAGCTCTCCGATGAGGAAAAGCAGCTTCTGGCTTTTCTCGATGCGCCCATCGACCTAAAGGTTCCGGAACCCTTGGAGATCGACCGCTCGCTTTATGAAAAGTGGGAAAGAATCCTTGTCGAGGATGCCGCTCGCGAGCATACCGCGCATGATGATATCAGCATTAAAAAAGCGCCCGCAAGCTATGCTATAAGAACGAGGCGCAGAAAGTGATCATCAGCCGTCAACGGGATAGACCCGCTGACGGCTGATTTGTTATAAAAGGTTTAGCTATTCTCTTGATCGTCGGTGTTTTCGGCAGAGCCCGAGTCCGCTGCGTGAGAGTCGGGTGCGCCTTCGGCACGCGGCTCAAGCCTCGTAATAGCCGGCTCGTTATCATCGCGAAGCTTTATCACCTCGGCCGCCGTGCGTCTTCTGTCCTGAGAAAGCGCGGCGTAGTGCTTGCGGGTGGTGTTCACATCCTTATGACCGAGCACGTCCGCAACCAAATAGATATCGCCGGTTTCGCGGTAGAGCGAGGTTCCGTAGGTGCTCCTGAGCTTATGCGGAGAGATCCTTTTCAGCGGAGCTGCGATCTTCGCATACTTCTTAACGAGCTGTTCAACGGCGCGGACGGTTATCCGCTTTTTCTGAAGGGAAAGGAAGAAAGCTTTTTCATGTCCGCTCTCGGCCTCAATGCCTTCGCGCCTGAGTGCATATTCGATAAGCGCGCTTCTGACCTCAGCGCCGAAAACAAGAATATCCTGATTGCCGCCCTTGCGCACTATGCGCACTTCGTTTTGATAAAAATCGATATCATCGGTATTTATTCCCACAAGCTCGCTGATTCGCATTCCGGTTCCAAGAAACAGCGTTACTATCGCGGCATCACGAACCTTGGTTTGTTCGTGAAATCGTTTCTGGGCGCTCGTCAGACCTTCGCCGCTGTCTATAAGATCGAGCAGCTTAACTATCTCATCGGGCTCAAGGCGGATTATCTCTCGCTCGTGAAGCTTCGGTGC
>CADBGC010000128.1:4548-13278 GCA_902794055.1 uncultured Eubacteriales bacterium
GCATCTACAAGGGACGGGGGATTGTTTGATATTCGGCCTTTCTTGTATAGGTACTTATAGAACGCACGAACCGCCGAGAGCTTACGCGCCTTGCCGCGCTCGCCGTTTGACACGTACTCGCTTTCGAGCTCATCCTCGGAGCTTTCGCTCGGATAGAAGGAAACGTATTCAAGAAAACGCTCGATGTGATCGGAAGTTACCTTGTCAAGCAGCGCATAATCTATTCGATCCATCGATGGCAGATTTTCGCAAAGCTCGGTGCCCATCAAAAAGCGCATAAACAGGCGCAGGTCGAGCGCATAACCGTAGCGCGTGAGAGCGCCTGTGGTATGCTCAACGCCGCGGAAAAACTCTGCGCAGCACGGCGGAAGTTCGCGCAGGACCTCGCGCAGCTTTAAAACGTATTTTTGAGTTCGTTCCTTGGAATAGTCGTCGCTCATAACGCACCTCGTAATTCTCGATCTTGAACCCGGATAGGGCATGGTTTATTATAACACAACTATTCGCAAAAGACAAGTTTTGCGAATAGTTGATTATTAAAAACATGGAAACAACGTAAATTCGGATACCCGTTCGGTTTTAAATGAGCTTCTTTTATAATAGCAGCATTACGCATTTAAAACTATCGCATTAGGTTTATATTGACGGCGACTCATCATTCGCTTCGTTACGCTGCGCTTCGAGCTGCTTTTTCAGCTCGCTCGCGGCGCCTGTTGCCAGCTTATCGCAGCGATTATTGTATTCGTTATCCGAGTGTCCCTTGACCTTGTTCCAATTGACTTTATGTATGCCCGTGAGCTCTAAAAGTTCCTGCCAGAGCTCCTGATTTTCAACGGGCTTTTTTGCCGAGGTTTTCCATCCGTTTCTTATCCAGTTTCGGAGCCAGCCTTGGGCAAAGCCGTTAAAAACATAGCTGCTGTCCGTATAAACTTCGACTTCGCATGGCTGATTAAGGAATTTTAAAGCCTCGATGACCGCAGTTAGCTCCATTCGATTGTTAGTGGTGTGCTCGCAGGCGCCGCGTATTTCCTTTTCAACGCCTTTATATATAAGAATCGCGCCCCAACCGCCAACCCCGGGATTGCCCGAGCAAGCTCCGTCCGTATAAATCGATACTTCTTTCATCATTACGATATATTATATTGTTTGTGAAGTAAAATTTTATCCTTCGGTGAATTCATTATGACAAAAAGCGATCAGTCATCAAATTCTTCGCTGTCTGAAATGCCTTCAAAAGAATCAGCAAATGGAACGAATCTCGCTTCCCCGTCCTCTCCATCGAAGAACCAGTCGCCGTAAACTCCGCAGGAAGCGGCTCCGAGTTCAATATGAAGCATGGCGATTCCGCAGTCAACGTCACCAAAGCCGAAGTTGCGCTTGGTGTTTATGATGCGAATATAGTCGCGTTCTATCTCAAGCTCCCACGGCTGCTTATTCAGCGCCGAGGGTGCAAGCCTTGCCGAGTTGACCGCCTCATGCTGCCAGGCGGGCAGCATTCTAAACTCACTCTCGCTCAGTCCGGTTAGCTTCTGCACGCTCTTTTTCTCGGCGGGCGTGGGCTGCTCCGCCGCTTTACCGACAGCGATAACGCAGAGCAGACTTTCATCCTCATCTAGGCTAAAGGCATTCTTTAGACTTCGTTTTTTATAAGTGCCTCCGAGCCAGCAGGTGCCAAGCCCTCTTGAAACGCACTCAAGAACGAAGGCTTCGCCTATATATCCGCCCATAAACTTGTTATCGTCGCGAACGATTACGGCAGCAAAGCAGTTCGTGCCCTCAACTCCGCCAAGAAACGATAGCAGTCTGGATCTGCCGAGAACGCCGCTTTTTGACTTGAACTCGATCCGCGCATCGCCGTTGTTGAGCGTTGCAGCAAAATCCTTTAGATTATAAAACAGCTCCTTGGATACCTTTCCGTCGTATTGGCGCACAGAAGCCCTTTTTTTCGCAGCCTCATGCCATTTAATCATCATATTGTATTCCATGTTTACACCACCTTATTATTTATTCAATATTTGTGCAAGATACTTGCCCGTATAGCTCTTTTCGCACTTGGCAAGCTCCTCGGGAGTGCCGCAGGCGACTATCTCGCCTCCGCGAACGCCGCCGTCCGGTCCGAGATCGATTATGTAGTCCGCAGTTTTGATAACGTCCAGATTGTGCTCGATAACCACGACCGTGCTGCCTGAGGAGCAGAGCCGCTGTAATATCGCAAGTAGCCTTTCAACGTCCGCAGAGTGCAGACCGGTGGTCGGCTCATCGAGGATGTAGATGGTTCTGCCCGTGTCGCGCCGGGCAAGCTCGGTTGCAAGCTTCACCCTCTGCGCCTCGCCGCCTGAAAGCGTTGTTGACGACTGCCCAAGCTTGATGTAGCCAAGTCCAACGTCATAGAGCGCCTGCAGCTTCTTTGCGATCTTTGGTATCGCGCCGAAGAACTCAAGTGCCTGCTCCACGGTCATATCGAGCACGTCCGAGATGGTCTTGCCTCGATAGCGCACCTCGAGAGTTTCGCGGTTATACCGTTTGCCTTTACAAACCTCGCAGGGCACGTAAACGTCCGGCAGGAAGTGCATCTCGATTTTGATTATACCGTCGCCGCGGCAGGATTCGCAGCGCCCGCCCTTGACGTTGAAGCTGAATCTGCCGGCGCTGTAGCCGCGCATTTTCGCATCGGGAGTTATGGCGAAAACCTCGCGAATAAGGTCGAACACTCCGGTATAGGTCGCAGGATTGCTCCTCGGCGTTCTGCCTATCGGCGATTGGTCGATATCGATGACCTTGTCGAGAAAGCCTTCACCCTCCATACGGTCAAAATCGCCCGAATGCGTTCGAGCTCTGTTGAGCTTTCTGAGAAGCGTGTTTTTGATTATTCCGTTCACAAGGCTCGATTTACCGGACCCCGAAACTCCCGTAACGCACGTGAACACGCCAAGAGGGATCGAAACGTCGATATTGCGAAGATTATGCTCGCGGCAGCCGTAAGCCTTCAAAGAATGACCGTCCTTGGCGGTTCTTCGTTCCTTTGGTATCTCGATCATGCGTGCTCCGCTCAAGAACTGACCCGTGATCGACTCGGGAACAGCGATTATTTCATCAACGGTGCCCTGAGCCACGACCTCTCCGCCGTGCACACCGGGACCGGGGCCGATATCCACGATATAGTCTGCGCTGAGCATGGTCTCCTCATCGTGCTCGACCACAATCAGGGTATTGCCGAGATCGCGCAAGCCTTTAAGGGTCGATATCAGCTTTGCGTTATCATGCTGATGCAGGCCGATGCTCGGTTCATCGAGAATGTAAAGAACGCCCACAAGTCCCGATCCGATCTGAGTAGCAAGACGGATGCGCTGGGATTCTCCGCCGGAAAGCGATGAAGCGGAGCGAGCAAGAGTGAGATAATCAAGCCCAACGTCGGCGAGAAATTGAAGCCTTGCCATAAGCTCCTTGAAGATCCTTGAAGCGATGATCCGTTCGGATTCCGAAAGCTCTATATTGTTCAGATAAGAAAGCACGTCCAGTATAGGAAGCTCTGAAACGTCCGCGATCGACTTATCATTGATCGTAACGGCAAGCACCTCGGGCTTGAGCCTTTTGCCGCCGCATACGGGACAGGGCGTGTGGTGCATATACTCCCTGTATGCATCCTTCATGGTATCGGATTGCGTTTCATGGTATCTGCGCTCCATGGTCGGGATAACTCCGGCAAAAGCCGCCATGAAAACGCCGTTTCCGAATTCGCGCTCATACTCGATCTTGAGCTTTTTATCGCCCGTGCCGTAAAGGATGATGTTTTTCGCATCATCTGAAAGCTCCTGCCAGGGGGTATCCACGGAAAAACCGTATTCCTTTGCAACCGCTTTAAAATACATCAGCGCAAGGCCGTTTTCGTTCGTGTAATTCCCGGAGCCCCAGCCCATTGCGGAGACCGCGCCCTCCCGGAGCGACTTGGTTGGATCGGCTATTACAAGCGCAGGATCGATCTGCTCCTGAAACCCCAGACCCGTGCAGGCGGGACAGGCGCCGTAGGGATTATTGAAGGAAAACATGCGCGGGCTGAGTTCCTCGATGCTGATGCCGCAGTCCGGGCAGGCATAGTTCTGCGAAAACAGCAGCTCTTCCCCGCCAACTACGTCTACCTTGGCAAGCCCGGCTCCGAGCGAAAAAGCCGTTTCAAGCGAATCCGTCAGGCGCATATCCACGCCTTCCTTCAGAACTATCCTATCAACTATAACGTCAATATTGTGTTTTTTGTTCTTTTCAAGCGGAGGGACTTCGTTTATATCGTAGATCTGACCGTCAACCTTGACTCGAACGTAGCCGTCCTTGCGTATCTGATCAAGAAGCTTTACGTGCTCGCCCTTGTTTCCGCGAACGACCGGCGCGATTATCTGAAGCTTCGCGCCCTCTCCGAGCTTTTGAATGCTGTCCACGACCTGATCTATGCTCTGGCGCTTTATGACCTTGCCGCATTTGGGGCAGTGCGGAACGCCGATGCGCGCAAACAGAAGGCGCAGATAATCGTTTATCTCTGTAACCGTGCCGACCGTGGAACGCGGATTGTTTGAAGTGCTCTTCTGATCGATGGATACGGCCGGAGAAAGGCCGTCGATATAGTCCACGTCCGGCTTATCCATCTGACCGAGGAACTGGCGCGCATACGATGAGAGCGACTCAACGTAGCGCCGCTGACCCTCGGCAAATATTGTTTCAAACGCAAGCGAGGATTTGCCGGAGCCGGAAAGCCCGGTAAAAACTATCAGCTTGTCCCTCGGTATCGAAAGCGTTATATTCTTAAGATTGTTTTCTCTTGCACCCTTTATTGTAATGTACTCTTTCATGAGTAAGGTACTCCCCTGCTATTTTCGTGTTCTTCCCCTTGCTTTTCTGCGGCTTCCGGGCATGCCCGGCTTGATAGCTGCGGGCCTTTTCCTTTCACCTTCGCCCCTGAGCCTGTAAAGCTCATCGCGCAGCTTGGCAGCTGTCTCAAACTCAAGCTCCATAGCCGCCTTCTGCATCTGCTCGGTTATGAGAGCGATCTTTTGTTCAAGCTCTTCGTCACTCATTCTCGAAGCGGCATCCCTTGCTTCGGTCGATATCTCAATTATATCGTAAACCGCCTTCTTAACGCTTTGGGGCACAATGCCGTGCTCCTCGTTGAAAGCAAGCTGCTTGCTTCTTCGGCGGTTGGTCTCATCTATGGTGCGCTGCATGGAATCGGTGATAGAGTCGGCATACATGATAACGTAGCCGTCCACATTTCGTGCGGCTCTGCCGACGGTCTGTATCAGCGAAGTGGTCGAGCGCAGGAACCCTTCTTTATCCGCATCGAGTATTGCCACGAGCCCGACCTCGGGAAGATCGAGACCCTCACGCAGAAGGTTTATACCAACGAGAACGTCGAACTCTCCGAGGCGAAGATCGCGGATTATCTCCATTCGCTCGATTGTTTGGATATCCGAATGCATATAGCGAACGCGAATGCCAATGGAATCAAGATGCTCCGTCAGCATCTCCGCCATGCGCTTTGTGAGCGTTGTGGCGAGCACACGATAGCCCTTTTCGGCGTTTTTGTTTATCTCGGAGATAAGATCGTCTATCTGACCCTTCACGGGGCGAACGAAGATCTCGGGATCGACCAGGCCCGTCGGCCTGATTATCTGCTCGGCAATATTGCTCGCCCTTGAAAGCTCGTATTCCGCGGGCGTTGCGCTGACGCAGATGAGCTGCTTGAGCCTTTGCTCGAATTCATCGAATTTCAGCGGTCGGTTGTCGAACGCGCTCGGGATACGGAAACCGTATTCGACAAGCTCGGTCTTTCGTGCCTTGTCGCCGTTATACATGGCTCTTATCTGAGGTATGGTGGCGTGGCTCTCGTCGATTATGGTAAGAAAATCGTCGCCGAAGAAATCCAAGAGCGTATAGGGGGGCTGACCGGGCGCTCTGCCGTCGAAATAGCGCGAATAATTCTCGATGCCGGAGCAGTAACCGATCTCGCGGATCATCTCCATATCGTATCGTGTGCGCTGCTCGAGTCGCTGCGCCTCAACGAGCTTATACTGCGCTTTGAGCTCCTCGACTCGTGCGAGCATATCCTCTTCGATCTGCGCGAGCGCGGAAGCTATCTTATCCTTTCCGGCAGAATAATGCGTTGCGGGAAAGATGACGGCGTGGGAAAGCGAATTGATGGGCACACCCGTGACCGCGTTTATATCGCTTATCGCCTCGATCTCATCGCCGAAGAATTCGAGCCTTATCGCCTTGTCGGCAAAGTTCATGGGGAAAATCTCGATGATATCGCCGCGAACCCTGAAATTGCCGCGATACTGTATCTCAACGAGCTTTCTGATCAGCGCATCCCTGTCCATCTCTGCGCCGCGGCGGATCGAGATGCTCATGCGAAGATATTCCTCGGGATCGCCAAGCGCATAGATGCAGGAAACGGAAGCAACTATGACCACGTCCCTGCGTTCGTTCAGCGAGCAGGTCGCGCTGTGCCTTAGCCTGTCTATCTCCTGATTGATATCGGCAGTCTTTTCGATATAGGTATCGGATGAGGCGATATAGGACTCGGGCTGGTAGTAGTCGTAGTATGAAACGAAGTACTCAACGGCGTTATTCGGGAAGAACTCGCGAAACTCGGAGCAGAGCTGCGCCGCGAGCGTTTTATTATGCGCGATAACAAGGGTCGGCTTCTGAACGCGCTCTATGAGCTTTGCCATGGTGAAGGTTTTACCCGAGCCGGTAACGCCGAGAAGCACCTGGACTTCGTCCCCTTCAAGCACGCCCGATGCAAGCGTTTCGATAGCCTGCGGCTGATCGCCCTGCGGCTCAAACGGTGAAACGACCTTGAACTTGCCCATTGCGCATAAACCTCCAATTTATCATCAGCTCTATTATACCACAAACTTGTTTTATATTCACGATTTATGTTAGTGTATATAAATTTTCTTTCGATATATTGCCCGTTTACCCCTTTATTTGCGCTCCAAAATCTAATATAATAGAAGCGGCGAAATATGCATGAGCCGTTTGGCTCTTACATCTACACTTAAGGAGGAAAACTGAATTGAAAAAGCTTTTGCTCGGAAATGAAGCGATCGCAAGAGGTGCCTATGAAGCCGGCGTCCGCGTTTCAAGCGCATATCCCGGAACTCCCAGCACCGAGATCAACGAAAACGTTGCCACCTATCCCGAGATCTATTCGGAATGGGCTCCCAATGAGAAGGTCGCTGTTGAAGTCGCCCTCGGCGCAGCCGTAAGCGGCGCTCGCAGCCTTGCCTGCATGAAGCACGTCGGTCTCAACGTTGCGGCCGATCCGTTCTTCACCGCAACCTATACCGGCGTCAACGCCGGCATGGTCGTCGTTGTTGCGGACGACCCCGGCATGCACTCCTCTCAGAACGAGCAGGATACCCGCATGCTCGCCCGCGCATCCCACGCGCCCGTACTCGATCCCTCCAGCAGCCAGGAATGCAAGGACTTCCTCAAGCTCGCATACGAGATCAGCGAAAAGTACGACACTCCCGTTATCCTCCGCGTTACCACGAGGATCGCTCATGCGCGCACCCTCGTTGAGCTCGAGGATCGCATCGAGCTTCCTCTTCGCGAGTATACCCGCGATATCAAGAAATACGTTTCCATGCCCGCAAACATGATCGGCCGCCATCTCTACGTTGAAGAGCGCGAAAAGAGGCTCGCCGAGGATGCGAACACCCTCTCCATCAACAAGATCGAATGGGCGGATCGCAAGGTGGGCGTTATCACCTCGGGTGCGGCATACAACTACGTAAAAGAAGCCATGCCCAACGCATCCGTGCTCAAGCTCGGTCTTGCTTACCCGATGCCCAAGAAGCTCATCGAGGAGTTTGCAAAGGGCGTTGAGAAGCTCTACGTTATCGAGGATATGGAGCCCTTCTATGAGGACACCATCAAGGCTTGGGGCATCGAGTGCAGCGGCAAGGACCTCACCGGCGTTCAGGGCGAGCTGTTTGCGCGCAAGATCGCCGCTAAGTTTGAGGGCGCTGAGGAAGCCGGTCCCATGAACACCCAGGGCATCCCCGCCCGTCCTCCCGTGCTCTGCCCCGGCTGCCCGCATCGCGGTCTGTACCACGTTCTCGGCAAGCTCAAGCTCACCGTATGTTCCGATATCGGCTGCTACACCCTCGGCGCACTGCCCCCGCTCAGCGGCGTTGACACCTGCGTTTGCATGGGCGCATCGATCGGCATGGCGCACGGCATGGAGAAGGCTCGCGGCCACGCTCAGGCGAAGAAGACCGTTGCCGTTCTCGGCGACTCCACCTTCTGCCACAGCGGCCTGACCGGCCTTCTGAACATGGCGTACAACCGCTCCGTCGGCACCGTCATCGTTGCGGACAACTCCATCACCGGCATGACCGGCCATCAGAACAACCCCGCCAACGGCTACGACATCCACGGCGAACCCACCACGGCGCTCAACCTTGAGAAGCTCTGCGACGCGATGGGCATTCAGCACGTTCGCGTGGTCGATCCCTTCGATCTTAAGGAGCTTGAAAAGGTCGTTCGCGAGGAAACCGAGCGTGAGGAGCTTTCCGTTATCATCTCCCGCCGCCCCTGCGCGCTTATCGTCAAGCAGCCCGGCGTTTCGTTCGTCTGCGACAGCGAGAAGTGCCGCAACTGCGGTATGTGCATGAGGATCGGATGCCCCGCCATCCGCAAGACCGAGACCGGCGTTGCAGTCGATCCGACCCA
>CADBGC010000129.1 GCA_902794055.1 uncultured Eubacteriales bacterium
CCGATTCGAGCAGAAGGTCAACGGCTTTAGTGTAGCTGCAGCGCACGAATTCGGAGTTGAGAACGTGATTGAGCCTATCGAGCAGCTCCTTATCGTAGTGCTGATTGAAGAACTCCATCTCGTCGGGGCAGCGCTCGAGAACGGTTTTGATGATGTATTTGATCATAGCCTCGGCCGTGTCCATATAGCCCGCAAGGTCGCAGAACGCCATCTCGGGCTCGATCTGCCAGAACTCCGCCGCATGGCGCGCGGTGTTGCTGTTTTCGGCGCGGAAGGTTGGGCCGAAGGTGTAGATATCGCGGAAGGCAAGCGCGAACGCCTCGCCGTGGAGCTGACCGCTGACGGTGAGGTTGCAGCTCTTTCCGAAGAAATCCTTGGAGAAATCCACCTTGCCGTCCTTAGTCTTAGGCGGATTGTCCATATCGAGCGCGGTAACGCGGAACATCAAGCCCGCGCCCTCGCAGTCGCTTCCCGTGAAGATCGGGGTATGCACGTAGAGGAAGCCGCGCTCATCAAAGAAGCGGTGGATCGCCTGAGCAACAACGCTGCGAACACGGAAAACAGCCTGGAAGGTGTTCGTGCGCGGGCGCAGATGCTGTATGGTTCTGAGATACTCGAGCGAGTGGCGCTTTTTCTGAAGCGGATAGTCGTTCGGACATTCGCCGTCTATCACGATCTCATCAGCCTTGATCTCAAAGGGCTGCTGTGCATCGGGGGTAAGCTCAAGAACGCCCTTAACCGTGATCGCCGCACCTGTATCGAGCAGACGAACAACATCGGCAGATATCGCCTCGGTCTCATAAACGACCTGAACGGTTCTGAAGCAGGAGCCGTCGGAAAGGGCGATAAAGCCGACGTTTTTGGATTGACGGGCGGTTTTTATCCAACCTGAGACCTCGATCTTGCCCACGAAGGCCTTAGGATCGTTTTGAAGCTGAAATAATCTAACCATATTACACCTCATTCGCGGTAATTATTCGCTCATTTTAGCACAATTATTCCAGATATGCAAGCTTAATTTCTAATATATATTCAATAATTCATTCGATCTTCACTTGATGATCGGGGCTTAAAAGGTCCTCCCCGCTCTTTCGGGAAGGAGCGGGGAGGCATAGGAGGTATGGACCGGAGGAGCAAAATAACTAAAAAGACCTCCGGAAAAGATGGGGGCAAAACAAGTTTGCGCTTTTAGAAGCAGAATCCTTCTATGCTTCCATTCTAACAGGAAAAGAAGAGTTTGTAAACAGTTTTTTCGCCAAAAATGCAAAGTTAATAAAAATGTTACAATTTAACCGCGTAATATTTTCATCAATCGGGGGAATCCGTCATAGTTTTTTTAGCATGGAAGTGTTTTCAAGCTTATTTTCAATATTTATTCTTTCGGGCGGCATTGTGCAAACAGCAAAGCTTCGCTGTTTTCAGTTTGGACATCTGAAGCAGAGCCTGAGAATCGTTCTTTTTTCGGAAGGAAAAAATGTTTCTATCAGCAGAAAAGCAGAACGCGATCGGCGCGGCACCACACCTTTTGAGGCCATGGCCTCGGCGCTTGGCGGCTCGATCGGAACCGCAAACATAGCGGGAACGGCAAGCGCTATCGCAATTGGCGGCGCGGGCGCTGTTTTCTACATGTGGCTTGCGGCTGTGTTCGGAATGGCTTTGAAGCTTTCCGAGATCGTGCTTGCTCTCAGATACCGTGAAAAGCGGAACGGCGAGTATTCGGGAGGACCGATGAGCTATATTGAGCGCGGAATAGGTAATAAAAAGCGTTTCTCTGCCATATCCCGCTTTGCAAAGCCGCTCGCTATCTCATACGCCGCGTTTACGCTGCTTTCTTCCTCATTCGGAACTCCGCTTGTTCAGGCAAACACGGTTGCAAGAAGCGCGTCGGATTTGCTTTTAGCATTCGATCTCAAAATTTCCGATATAGCAGTCTTTGCTGCCTCCGGTCTTGTATGCGCTGCGCTGACAGGAATCGTTGTTATCGGCGGAGCAAAACGCATCGGAAGAATATCCTCACTTCTTGTGCCGTTCATGGCACTTAGCTATATTGCGATATGCTCAGCGGTGCTGATAAAGTTCAGAGCGAACGTACTGCCAAGCTTCGTCAGAATCTTCGCTGAAGCATTCGGGTTTCGGCAGCTCGGCGGCGGCCTCTGCGGTGTCTGCGTTTCAAAGGCTATGCGAGTCGGCATCTCAAGGGGCGTTTATTCCAATGAAGCTGGCGTTGGCTCATCGGCCATGTCTCATGCCTCGGCACAGACCGATTCATCCGTCCGGCAGGGCTTGTACGGTATTTTCGAGGTTTTCGCCGATACGCTCGTTATGTGTACTCTTACGGCGCTCGTAGTGCTTTCAAGCGGGGTTAATTTGCCGTGCGATCCTTCCGTTTCCGGAACGAGCATCGCGCTTTCGGCTTTTTCAAGCGTGCTCGGGGAAAGAGCGGCAAGCGTGTTTCTTTCGGTTTCGCTGCTGCTTTTTGCCTACACCTCGCTTATCGGCTGGTCGGCCTACGGTCTTTCGGCGGCGAAATATCTTTTCGGCGAAAAAGCGAAAACGCCGTTCTGCGTGATATTTACGCTGCTGACGGCGCTCGGTGCATTCGTTCGCGTGGATATCGCTTGGAAATGCGGCGAAATATTCAATTATCTTATGGCGGTGCCGAATATTTTCGCGCTCTTGCTGCTGTCTAAGGAGGTCAAAAAAGAGATAGGTTTCTATGAATAACCTGTTTTATAGGATCGCAGCGGCATAAGAGTTCAGCCACGCTCTTGCGAACGCGCAGTACTCCTCATCATCCGCGCAGAACTCAAGAAAATGAATATAGCATTGCGCCATATAGCGGCGAACCGCGAGTTCATTGTATTCGCCGATCACGGAATAGCCGCGCAGGAATTCAATTATCTCATCATCGGTTTTCATAAACATCTGACCCGGACGGCGGAAGATCGCCCAAGCGATATCGAAATCGCGGTTTCCGATGCCCGAAAGCTCGAAATCGAGGATGCCGCCGATATGACCGTTTTGCCAAAGGATATTCGCATAGTGAAAATCGCCATGGCAGAAGCATTTTGAAGCGCTATTGGGTTCGTTTTTAAAAAGCGCTTGTAAACGCGAAAGTCCGAGCTTTGAAAGCAGCTCCGCGCTCGGTGCGTGAAAGAAAGGCCTGTCGGCAACCGGTTTTGCTTCGTTGATTTTCATGCTGTGCAGCTCTGCAAGGCTTCTTCCGTACTCTGCAAGGAAGCGCATAGAGCGCATATCGGCATTATCACCCACAATGGTCGAGAGCCTTTCGCCCATAAGCTCGAGCGTTACAGAAAACGGAACGCCTTCAAGGCCGAAGTCTATCACCTTGGGGAAGATCGGGGAATCGAGCCGGGATAATATGAAAACCTCGTTTTCGATATTCGCGCCGCTCTGCCGCGCCGCCTTGATATAGGTGCGGACGTTTTCGCCGCGATATATGCCATCGGCGTGGAAAACGTCGTTTCCCGCGTGCGGGTATCCGAGGATACGCTTTAACTCGAATTGCTTATAAGGAAGCGAAAACGGATCGACCGATTCGCGCCATTTTTCGGGATGCTGCATAGTTTCTCCGTTATCTGCCGTAAAGCTCGGTCAGCTCGCGAATTCGCGCGGCAAGCTTTTCGCTTGCTTCGCCGCGCTTCATGCGCCATTGCCAGTTGCCCTCGCTCGTTCCGGGCATATTTATGCGCGAGCCTTCCGAAAGATTAAGCCAGTCCTGCATTTGAGCAATAAAGAGGTTTGCGGTCGAAGCAAGCCCCGCGCGAAGTATGGCTTCGGCAAGCTGTTTTGCATTTTTGGTTTTTATGCCGAGATATTTTGCGATAAATCCGCGCTCTGCTTCGCCTGCCTGCTCAAGATAGAGCAAAAGCGGAGCGTTGTCATGCGTTCCTGTATAGCAAACGCAGTTTTTATCGTAGTTATGCGGCAGATAATCGCTCTTGCCCGAAGGGTCGAACGCGAATTCGAGTACCTTCATACCGGGATAACCGGAAGCTTTTCTCAATTCATGCACCGCTTCCGTTAAAAGGCCGAGATCCTCCGCGATGAAAGGGAGGTTCGGAAAGCGAATTTTTATTGCGTTAACAAAGCCGATGCCGGGCCCCTTGACCCAATGCCCGTTTCGCGCGGTATCGTCCGAAGCAGGCACCGCCCAATAGCTTTCGAGCGCACGGAAATGGTCTATGCGAACAGCATCATAGAGCTTTTCGGCATTCTCTATGCGGCGCATCCACCAGGCAAACCTGCTTTTCCTCATCCTTTCCCAATCATACAAAGGATTGCCCCAAAGCTGACCGTCCTCGGTGAACGCATCCGGCGGTACTCCCGCAACGAGCGTTGGTCTGCCGTCCTTATCAAGCTGAAACTGCGCCATATTTGCCCAACAATCGGCGGAATCGAGCGCACAATAGATCGGCAAATCGCCGATTATACCGATACCGCGCGAATTGGCGTATGACTTGACCTTTTCCCATTGGGAATAGAAAAGATATTGCAAATACTTATGAAATTCTATCTCGGTTTGGAGCTTTGATCCGTATTTTTCAAGCACTGACGGTCTGCGCAGCCTTGCGCCCGCATCGTCCCAAGCCTGCCAAGGCTTCATATCAAAATGTGATTTAAGCGCCATAAACAGCGCATAATCCGAAAGCCATGCTTCGTTTTCCGAAACAAAGCGCGAATAAGCGGGATCGTTTTGAAGCTCAGCACGCTCAAAAGCAAGGCGCAGAAGCTTGAAACGGCCGTTATAAAGCTTTTCATAATCGATTTTGCGATTATCCGAGCCAAAGTCGAAGGCTTTTAGCTCCCGCTTTTTCAAAAGCCCCTCGGCCGCAAGCGTATCGAGGTCGATAAAATACGGGTTGCCAGCAAAGACCGAACAGCTTGAATACGGTGAATCGCCGAAGCCCGTCGGGTTAAGCGGCAAAACCTGCCAATACCTCTGCCCCGCCGCCGCCAAAAAGTCGATGAACTCAAACGCCGCCTTGCCGAGAGTGCCTATCCCGTGCGCGGACGGCAGGGAAAAAACCGGCAGAAGTATGCCTGAAGAGCGAGAAGGTAACAAGGTATCGTTATTATTCAAGCATTTCATATCGTTTGTAGTTTCCCTCATCGAATATAGAGTATTAGCCATTAATACCAATATATCACTAAAGCAAACAATTGGCAATCAAATTGATAAAAAAGTCTAACCAGTGCGTGTGAATTTATAGAATCTGATCTTCGTCCGACGGAACGTACAGCATAATATCCTCAACTCGGCATTTCAGTATTCGACACAGATCGTTGACCGTAGTTGTATTGAGAGGTTTATTCTTTCTCAGCTTATCTATCGTTGAACTCGATATTCTGTACTTGTTAATTAAAGTGTAAGTGGATTCTACCGAGGAACGCAAAGTATTCCAAAAAGGCTCGTATGAGATCATTTGCCGCTCCTCCTTTAAATCCATATATTTGATTTTATTTTATGTTCTTTTTCTTGACAATAGTCGTTAAAGCGACTATAATAAGCGTATACTGATGAAAGGAGGTTGCGTTATGGGTGTTGCATCGTTGGTACTCGGTATTGTTTCTCTCGTACTTTGCCTTATTCCCGGTATGAATATCGTCATAGTGATTGTTGCCGCTGTTGGTATAATCCTCGGTGCTATCGGAATGAGGAAGAATCCCGCAAAAAAAGGTCTTGCTGTTGCAGGTCTTGTAATGTCCATCATTGGCTTTGTTTTAGGCATAATTGTATGGGCAGCATGCGCTGCTGCTGTCGGTACTCTCAAGTCACTGTATTAAGTTTCACTAAGACTTAGCTTTTTGCAGACATATTTACAGAAATGAGGAAGCCATTACACAGGCTTCCTCGCTTAAATTGCTATTAATCACTTTTCAGGATTTATGTTGTTTACTCCACGCTCACCTTATCCTCAAAGGTATCGACCTTATTGAAGTTGGCGTAATCCATTATGTATTCCTTGCGGCTTGCGACCTTATCGCCCATCAAGAGGGTGACGAGGTGCTCCACGTATGCGGCATCCTCGATGCTGACCTGCACGAGAGAGCGGTTTTCGGGGTTGAGGGTGGTTTCCCAGAGCTGCTCGGGGTTCATCTCGCCAAGGCCCTTATAGCGCTGGAGAGTGTAGCCCTTCATGCCCTTGGTTATTTTGGCAAGCTCCTCGTCGTCGTATGCGTATTTGACTTCGCTGCCCTTCTGCACCTTGTAGAGCGGCGGCATGCCCATATAGACGTGTCCATTCGTGATAAGCTCCTTGGTGTAGCGGTAGAAGAAGGTCAGAAGCAGA
>CADBGC010000130.1 GCA_902794055.1 uncultured Eubacteriales bacterium
TTCAAGCTGCGAAAGCTCCTTTTTGATATCGTTCGAGCTTGCAACGGCGCGCTTGAGCTTTTCGGTAAGCTCGTCGAGTTCTCTTTCGCGCCCAAGCAGGCTGAATTCGCGCTTTTGAACGCTGCCGCCCGTCATACTGCCGCCGGGGTTCAGAATATCGCCATCAAGCGTGGCTATTCTGAATGCGGAGTGCGCGCGCTTGTTTATGGCGATGCCCGTGTCGATGTCGCGAACGATGACCGTGCGCCCGAGAAGATTCTCTATAACTCCGCGAAACTCCGATGAGTATCCGATAAGGTCGCTCGCAACGCCGAAGCAGCCGTCCACCTCGATATATCTGCGCTCCTCGCTCGTTAAAAGCCTTGAGCGCATCACGCTGACGGGAAGAAGCGTGGCTCTTCCGTATTCTCTGCGGCGCAGATGCTCAATGACTGCCTTTGCATCCTGCTCGGTGGGAACGATGATATTCTGAAGTGCCGATCCGAGCGCCATTTCAACGGCTTTTTCGTATTTCTCGGGAACGGATATAAGCTCCGCCACAACGCCGTGGATGCGGCTTGAAAGCGCGCTGTCGCGCTGCGCATCGTTTAAAAGCTTGCGAACGCTTGCATAGTAGCCCTCATGCGCACGCTTCATTTCGTCCAAAACCTTGCAGCGGGAGGCCATCGCGGCTGCGCCGTCCTCAAGCCTGCGAAGCTCAACTGAGGTTGTGCGCACCTGCTGCTCGAGCTCATTCATGAGCTTTGCTTCGGCGTTTCTCGATGCACTAACTGCGGCTTTTTCGCCGTTCAGCGCAGTGATGCTCTCGGAGTGAACGCGCAGCTCGCCGTCAAGCTTTTTGCCTTCCGAAACGGCGTTTTCCCGCTCAAGCGCAAGCTCGCCGAGCCTTGAAACGAGCGATTCGCGCATGGCTTCAAGCCTCGAAACACTGCTTCGCGTATCGGCAAGGCGATTCATCGAATCCATCATCGCCTGCTTTTTTGCTTCGAGTGCGGCTTCCTTTTGATTGATCTGAGTATCGAGCGCGGAGAAATCCGAGTTTGCATCCTCAAGCCGCGCTTCGAGCGATCTTGAATCTATATCCATGCCCGAAACGTTTTTTTGAAGTATGCCTATCTGCTCCTCGTTTACGCCGAATCTGCGCTCGATCTCGGCGATCTCGTCCGCAAACTGCCGCGTGTCCTTATCAAGTGCGCCGATGCGCTCATTCAAAAGCTTTTCATCGCCAAGACCCGATTCGACTGCGCCGGAAAGCGTTATGAGCTGCTGCGAAACCTCGCTGATCGATTCGGAAAGTTTTCTTTCGGCGCTTTCCTCGGTGGTGCAGGATGAGCTCAGCGCCTCCTCCTCGGCGATCGCCGAAGTGAGCTCGCCTTGGAGCTGCTCGGCATTCTCGCTCAAAAGCTTGATGCGCTCGCTGTTGCGGTCATACTGATTCAGGAACAGACCGAGCTCCATATCGCGCAGCTCCTCGCGCAGCTTAACGAACTCCAACGCCTTTTCGCTCTGCTCTCTAAGCGGCTCAATGCGCTGCTCGAGCTCATAGAGGATATCCTCAAGGCGAACAAGGTTTTTGCTGGTGCTTGCAAGCTTTCTTTCGGCTTCCTCCTTGCGTGTTCGGTAGCGCATTACGCCGGCCGCTTCCTCAAACACGACTCGGCGCTCGTTGGAGCGGTCGGAGAGAATGTCGCTGACGCGGCCCTGACCGATTATCGAATAGCCGTCCTTGCCTATTCCCGTATCGCGGAAAAGCTCCTGAATATCTTTCAGTCGGGATGGGGATTTATTTATGTAGTATTCACTTTCGCCTGACCTAAAGGCACGGCGGGATACCACAACTTCGGTGTACGGCGAAGCAAGCGAGCCATCGGTGTTGTCGAAATACATCGAAACCTCGCAGTAGGAGAGGGGCTTTCGCTTCTCGGTGCCGCCGAAGATGAAATCCTCGACCTTTTTGCCGCGCAGCGCCCTTGCGCTCTGCTCGCCCAAAACGAAACGGAAGGCATCGGCAATATTGCTCTTGCCGCAGCCGTTCGGCCCGAGTATTCCGGTGATCCCATGCTGAAAGATCAATTCGGTTTTCTTTGCAAAGGATTTGAATCCGCTTATTTCAAGTTTGGTTAGCTGCATTTTTTGTTACTTATCCGCAGTTTCTGTATCGTTTGAAGGAAGGTTAAGCAGTTCTAACGTCGCCTTGGCGGCATTTTGCCCGGCCTCCTGCTTGGTGCCTCCGTTGCCGAAGCCGTAAACGATCCCGCCGATGCTGACCTGCATAGTGAAAACGCGCTTATGGTCGGGGCCGCTTATGCCTATAACTGTGTATTCAAGCTCGCCGCTGTGATGATGCTGTACGTATTCCTGAAGCAGGGTCTTGTAATCCTTGGCGGAAACGCTTTTGACTGCGGCATCTACGCTCGCTTCGGCAAAGGTAAGAACGAAAGCCTTGGCGCTGTCAAGCCCGCCGTCAAGAAACAGCGCACCAATAACCGCCTCAAGTGCATCGGAGAGGATGGAGGGTTTATCCCTGCCGCCGGTGTGTTCCTCGCCGTGACTAAGGCGTATGTATTTGCCAAGGTCGATGCTTTTAGCCGCCTCATAAAGCGCAGGCTCGTAAACCGTGCGCGAACGGGTGCGCGTCATCATGCCTTCGTTCATGTGGGGATAGTTGAGATAAAGGTATTCGCTTACGCAAAGCTCAAGTACAGCATCGCCGAGAAACTCGAGACGCTCGTTGTGCGTGCTCGCCCGATTCTCGCCCTTGACGTAGGAGGAGTGGGTGAGCGCAGTGTTTAAAAGCGATGGATCGGTGAAGCTGTAGCTGAGTTTTGTCATAAGCTCGGAGAGTTCGCTGAGTCTTTTTTCATTCATAGATAAAATGGAGCATCTCTTTGCTTGATCTTAAAATACATAAATGCCCACATCGGCGCATGACCGATGCGGGCAGGTCCGTGAGCTTACTTGGATTCGATATAGCGAATAATATCGCCAACGGTTTTGATGGAGGGAAGATCCTCGTCGGGGATCTCGATGCCGTAACGCTCCTCAAGACCCATGACAAGCTCGACAACGTCCAGCGAATCGGCCTTGAGATCGTCGATAAGGCGGGAATCCTCGGTTATCCTTTCCTCGGGGATGTTGAGCTGCTGTGCAATGGCTTTGCGGATCTCTTCAAACATTTTTATAATCTCCTTTCAGATTCGTGCCGTTTTAGAGGCACCTTCCAATTGCATATTCTACAGTATACTTCGCATTCTGTCAATGCGCGGATGGGAAAAACAGGGTTCAATTTTATGGATGAAATTTGGCAGCCGATCCTTGATCCGTGCTGCGCAAACAGCAGCCTTGAGCGGCGGATCAGGCATCCTCCTCGCGCTTGGGCATTGCTTCCACCGCAGCGGCTATCCTCTCGGTTATGCGGCCGAGGGTTAGCATCCTCGCCTGACCGATCGCCGAGCATATCGCGCGCGTATCGCTGCTGCCGTGCGCCTTGATTATGCCGCCGTTTATGCCGAGCATGGGTGCGCCGCCGTATTCGGTGTAATCTAGCTTCTTTTTAAGGGTCCTGAATGCGTTTCTGCAGAATAGAGCGCCGAATTTGGAGCGCTTCCGGCTCATGAGCTCGCCCTTGAGCATCTTAAGCAGAGCTTGCGCAGTGCCCTCAAGGGATTTGAGAACGGTGTTGCCAACGAAGCCGTCACAAACGAGTACGTCGAAATCGCCGCTCATAACGTCCCTGCCCTCGCAGTTGCCAACGAAGTTGATGCCGTCAAGCTCCTTCAGAAGACGGTAAGCAGCCTTGGTCAGCTCGTTGCCCTTGCCTTCCTCGGCGCCGTTATTGATGAGCGCAACGCGCGGGTTCTCTATGCCGAGAACGTCTCTCATATATGCGCTGCCCATCAGCGCAAACTGTTCGAGGTACTCCGGCTTGCAGTCAACGTTTGCGCCGCAGTCTATGAGCATAACGGGACCCTTGAGAGTCGGAAGTATCGGAGCAAGCGCGGGGCGCTTGATGCCGGGGATGCGCTTAACTATGAGCGTTGCACCGGCAAGCACGGCGCCGGTGCTGCCTGCAGAGATGAAGCAATCCGCCTTCTTTTCGGCGGTGATCTGAAGCGCCTTTACAAGCGAGCTTTCCTTCTTGCGCTTGATGGCAACCGTGGGCTGCTCCTCGCAGGAGATGATGTCCGGAGCGTGAACTATTTCGACCCTTGAAGCATCGTATTCATGAGATGAAAGCTCCTCACGAATCCTTGCCTCATCGCCGCAAAGGATGAGGCTGAAATCATCATTAAGGCGCATGGCTTCCATGCAGCCGTCAATAACGGCGGTGGGTGAATTGTCTCCGCCGAAAACATCTATAACGAATCTCATCGGTATATCCCTGCCGCGGAGCATCCAAGCGATGCACGGCAGCCCTTTCTGATCTCTAATGAACCATTCTCTATTATAGTTCATCAACGGAGGATTTTCAATAATTTTAATCATACTGAAGAATAATATAAGGTGCGCCGCAAAGCTCGCATAAGCCTTTACGGATTGAACGGCCGAATGATCTGTGTTATAATCATAATGGATAATTATGAACGCGAGGGAGCAGCTTGCGTTCTTCACATAATACGAGGTGGATGAAAAATGATAAAAAGATTTCTTTTGATACTGCTTGCGATTGCTGCCGCATTTTCCTGCGCATGCTCGGGCAATAAGGGCAGCGATGACTCGACCGTTTTCGATCTTTTTATGAACGCCGTTAAAAACGGCCAGTATGCCGAGGCATATTCCTTCATAAGTGAAAAAACCGCGATAGACAACGCATTATCGCCTTCCTCTTCGAGCGCAAAAACGGTTACTCTCACCGCCTTTGAATCGTTTTGGTCAAAATTCAACGACACGCTGCACGTCACCGATATGGAGTACAAGGTAGTTGAGGACGCGGCTCAGAGCGACTCCAAGCGCAGCATACAGTACAGCGTTCGCTATAAATGCGATGGGATAGACGATCTTGCATACAACTGCGAGATAGGCTTATCCGTTGAAAACGGCGCTTGGAAGCTGCTTTGGGAGCCGAGCTGCGTTATACCCGAGCTTGACTGGGGCGAGAGCGTTGCAAGGGCGCAGCTAAAGGCGCAGCGCGGCGATATATTGACAAAGGACGGGACGGTCATCGCAACGAACGAGCCGCTCGTCACGGTCTACGCCGTGCTTTCCGAGATCGTGGACAACAGCACGCTGATAAAGCGTATCGTTGAGCTGGACGGCGTTAACGGCGATGAGGCGAAGAACCGCGTTTCGGGCTACCTTTCCAAAACAGAAAGCCTGCACAGGCTTTGCGAGCCCGAGCTTTCGGAGCTTTATATCCGTCTTGGAGAGCTTCTTGAATTCAGCGATGAGGAGACCCCGAAGAACGTTTTCAAAAGCGTTATAAACGATTTCATGACGATCAAGCAATTTTCGCCGGAGCAGTCGGATGCGGAAGTGCTCTCAAGGCTTGAAAAGATACCGGGAATCCGAGTCGATATGAAAAATTACGGCTCCACGCGCGTGTATCCCTACGGCTCGCTGATGGCGCACAGCCTCGGCTACGTCGGTCTTGCGAGCGAGGAAGAGATCAAGTCGCTAAATAAAGACCGACCCGCAGAGTACGGTCTGTACACGACCGACAGCACCGTCGGAAAATCCGGAATAGAGCGTCTCTATGAAAAGGAGCTTCGCGGAAAGGACGGCTTTTACTACTATATCAAGCGCGCGGACGGAACCGTTAAAACCACGTTGTTCAGGCATGAGTGCGAGAACGGTCTGGACGTTTGCCTGACCGTTGATTTCGATCTTCAAAAGCGCACCGAGGAGCTTCTCGACGTAGTTATGTTCGGCGAGAACACGGCGGGAGCCGTCATCGTGATGAACCCCGGGACGGGGGAGGTGGATGCGCTTGCTTCGTATCCGACCTACGATCTGAATAAATTCATACTCGGCTTTACCGATGAGGAATACAAAAAGCTGAATGAGCAGGAGAATAAGCCCTTTGTGGACAGGACCGTTCGCGGTCTGTATCGTCCCGGCTCCACCTTCAAGGTATTTACGGCTGCTGCGGCGCTTGACACGGGAACCATGACCGAGGACTATATCTTCACCGGCAGGATCGAGAGCGATTATTGGACTCCAACCGGTTACGGCACTTGGATATGGCCGAGGATAAAGCGAACCTCCGTTACGAACAGAACCATGCCGCTCAATATGGCAAACTGCATGCTGCATTCGGACAATATCTATTTTGCAAACGCCGCGCTCAAGGTCGGCGAAGATA
>CADBGC010000131.1 GCA_902794055.1 uncultured Eubacteriales bacterium
GTCGATGACGGCAAGATCCGCCTTCATGCCAACCTTCAGCTCGCCCGTGTATGCGGGCAGAAGCGGCAGCGTTACGGTGTCGCCAGTGAAGGCGATATCGAACTGCCAGCCGTCTAAATCGAAGCGGGCGGTCTTGTGCGCATAGGCATCCCACTCGCCGTCAAGATCGAAAACTATCTTTAGCTGCTTGTTGTCCGAAACAAGGTAGTCGCCGTAGCGTATCTCAGGCACCTTGTTTCGAACGGTTACCGTAAGTTTGCTGTTGTCCATTTTGCCTCCGTATTCATTTGCTTTTTGGAACACATTGAAATGAAAGCAGACTTCACGGCTCCGCACGAAGAGCGGCGGGGCGCGCCGGTTGATAATAGGCTTTGTCTGCCGTGAAATGCTTTGGAACTTGAACCTGTCTTAGTGCGGAAGGGTATGAGCCTCTACTATTATTATACCATACTTAAGAGAAAAACTCAATAATAATTCGCTGTTTAAGAGAAATAATACCGAGAACTTCCCTCGTTAACACCGCTTTCGCCGTGCGCCGATTTTGCGCAAATGTGTCGTTTATTGCTTGAAGAAACGCGCCGTATCTGATATAATTGCTTTGATTATTCATTGACGGACAAAACTCCGAATCGTCACACGGGAGGTAACTATGCTTAAAACGGACAGTCGGTATTCAAGGTATATCTCAGCCCTCAAATCCGAGCTCGTGCCCGCTGCGGGCTGCACCGAGCCGATAGCCATCGCTTTTGCGGCGGCAAAGGCGCGCGCCGTGCTTGGAAAAATGCCCGAAAGCGTTGAAATAGTCGTCAGCGGCAATATAATCAAAAATGTAAAGAGCGTTGTCGTTCCCAATACCGGCGGCATGAAGGGAATCCAAACCGCTGCGGCTGCCGGCATCGCGGCGGGCGGTGTTGACCGCATCCTCGAAGTTATTGCGGATGTGGACGATGCGGGCAGAGCGCGGATAAAGGAGTACCTCAACACGGCGAAGATGACCGTTCGCCCGTCCGAAGGCGATAAAATTTTCTATATCGACCTCACCGCAAGGGCGGGTGAGGATCATTCCCGCGTGATAATCAGCGATTACCACACAAATATAATTCGTATAGAGAAAAACGGCGAGACCGTTTATGAAAACGAAGCCGTCACCTTCGAGGGTGAGGACGGCGTTGTGACCGAGCGCGATGCGATGACAATAAAGGAGATAATCGACTTTGCGGATACGGTCGATCTTAACGATATCGGCGAAACCATAAGGCGGCAGATAGCCTACAATTCAGCTATAGCCGAGGAAGGGCTCAAGAATAACTACGGCGCAAATGTCGGAAAGGCGCTTATTGCGACCTTCGGAAACGATGTTAAGATCAGAGCTATGGCAGCACCCGCCGCGGGCTCGGATGCAAGAATGAGCGGCTGCGAGCTTCCCGTTATCATCGTTTCGGGCAGCGGCAATCAGGGCATGACCGCCTCGCTCCCCGTTATCGAATATGCTAAGGAATACAACAAAACCGAGGAGGAGCTGATTCGCGCAGTTATCCTCTCCGACCTTATCACGATCCATCAAAAATCCTGGATCGGAAGGCTCTCCGCATTCTGCGGCGCAGTAAGCGCGGGCTGCGGCGCGGCGGCGGGCATAGCGTATCTGCTCGGCGGCGATTACGATATCATCGCCCATACGCTCGTGAATTCGCTTGCTATTATCTCGGGCGTTGTTTGCGACGGCGCGAAGGCGAGCTGCGCGGGCAAGATCGCGGCGGCGGTCAATGCGGGGCTTCTTGGGTACGGCATCTATATGAACGGCTCCCAGTTCTACGCGGGCGACGGCATAGTTTCAAAGGGCGTTGAAAACACGCTGAAAAACGTCGGCCGCCTCGGCAGCGACGGTATGCGCGAGACCGATAGGGAGATACTCAGGATAATGACGGATGAGGAGTAAAATACATAATATGGAGCAAATACTAATTGTTGACAATCTCTAATGCACATGCTATAATGCGTGTGAATTTACTTTTTGTGAAAGGATTTGATTATGAAAAAAACACTTTCGCTTTTCTTGGCATTCTTGATGCTTTTTTCATCATTCAGCTTTGTTCATGCCGAAACACAGGATGAGCAAAATGAGGCGATAACCTTCGAGGACGTTCTTGCCGGTGTAGCAACGCTCGAAGAGTATAATGCAACGCGAACAAAAGGTGACATTATTGGTGGTCCCGGTGATGACGGAGCCAGCTTTCCTGCCGGAACCTATTATCTGAACAATAAATCGAGCAGCGGTTTTTTGCGGAATGCTTCATCCTCGTTGAGCACAAAATCCGGCCTTATTGCCGATTTGGGCAATTCCATACGCTGGGTTGTAACCTCTGCGGGAAAGGATAATTATATCCGATCCGCTTCCGATTCAACCAAGTATCTTGGCGTACCTGCAAATTCAAGCAGCAGTGCCGTTGAGCTTTTAACGGTGAGCTCGGGCAGCTCCGTTCCTCAGAGATGCCGCTGGACTATAAGCATTGCGGCAGCAGGAGATTCTTCATCGCCGAGCGGTATCCATATAAAGAATAAGCATAATTCTCGCTATCTTATGGCAAGCGGTGCTTCGGTTTCAACCAATGCTTCCGTTGGAAACGGTGTCATAGAAAAAGAAAAGCGCATTTGGCGCGCAGCGTCAACTTCATATTATAGCAACGGTTCTTCCTCTACTAAACGCGAGCTTACTGCTAATACAAGCATAAAGAATATTGAAATTGCAGTTGGAACCAGCGGCGCCATTGTTGTAAACAAGTATTACTCAAACGAGATTTGGGCGCTGCCTTCCGACTTTACATATTCAATCAGCAAGTCGGACATGGCTTCCCATTCGGATGGGCAAATTAATGGCGCTTCTGGAAAATATGGAGGCGTTACTGTAACAGCCACGCACAAAGTTACCGGAAGAAAGAAGACTTTTTATGTTTTGCTTGGGTTTTCAACATCGCTTGCTTCAACTCCAAAACCGCTATATGTCGAGCAAGCACATTGCGTCTGGCCGGCGCAAAAGCCTTCCATGTTTATCAACATATCTGACACTGCGCGTCGCGAAAAAATTCAGAATATAATAAAACGTGCGCTGTTGATGAAAACAATCGGAGGTATCTTTGCTGACTATTCCGCAAGCCTTTTGCAACATTATCTTGATAATAATGGAGCAACCCGTGTAATTCATTTCAAGAGTGTTATCAGTCGGTTTACGACACCAAAACAGAACAGACAATCAGATATGAATCGTCTTATCTCAGCTGTGGAAGCAACTGCAACCGGAACAGAAAAGACGATCAGCTTGATTAGTGTCATTGGACATGACGTAAATGAAAAAACTGATTTTGGGCTTTCTATTGGTTCATATAAAGTTATGATAACTGGTACTTATAAAAAGATTGGAAGTACTTTTACTGCAGACGTTACATATACACTATATGATGTTTATGATTGGAAATCCAAAGATGACAACATGGGAATACTCCCTGTAACTCAGCATGAAATGTGGGAGTTGCATCATGCGGGAGAGGCAAGGAATTTTGAAGTGATGGGCTCTAATTATTTCACAATGACTTGGACACAAGGGCAAACCTTTGGAAAAGGAGTGACGATAAGCAATGAACGGTGAAAGAAGCTTGCTCGGCAGAAGCTTGTTTAAGGATGCGCTTGCAGTAGTGATCGCTTTAGCGGTGTTGGGAGGCGTTGTGTGTGCTGCTTCGTTTGGGTATTTTTCATGTGCAAAGCTGAATTCGGGAAGGCGCATAACAGGCATTTCCGAATCCTTGAAAGAATACATCGAGGAAAACTGCGGTATTGCCATACCGGATCACGCAAAGCTTATTGAAGGGAAGCATGTCGGTATTCGTGAGGTGTGGACACTGCTTGCTTTTGAGGTCGAGTCGGAGAAGCTGCCGGGATACGAGAAAACCATGAATGCGGAGCAGGCGGTGAAACTTATGTCCGATGGTTCGCTGACAGCATCATATCCGCCGGATAGGATAGATGCGGCGGAGGAATACATGGCAAGAAGCGGAAGAAAGTTTACGCATTGTCTTGGTACGGAGAAAGATGCTTTCACAACGGTTTTCTTCACGGATATCGAGGACGGGGTTCTTACGGTGTTTCTATGCGTCAATTAGAGTTTAGCATCGAGCTTGGCAACCGGTTAGGCATTAAAACGGATGCAAGGTCAAACTTTTGAAAACGGAGTGACGATAAGCAATGAAAACTGATAATAGCACTATTGTCAAGTTTAAGGTTTTACTTATCACTCTTGCTGTGATTGCAGCTCTGGCAGCGCTGTATCATGGCTCAAGATACTGTTGCGCCTGCATTATTGAAAACTTGACGGAAAAGCCGATCAAAAGTCTTTCCGAGCTTTTGTTGCATGGGGTCAAGGAAAAATACGGCTTTATTATACCGGATAATGCTCATCTAATCAAAGGCAATGTTCTATTCGGTAAAGACAGTTCAGCGCTTGCTCTGTATTTCAGCGTTGAGCTCGACGGACTCGAAGGTTATGATGCTGAGATGGATCATGATAGGCTGTTTTCTGTCATGCATGAAGCATCGTTGAATAATGAGAAAGTTCATGGATATTATTCAAACGATCCATATTACAAAGAAGCGAGCACATGGTATACCGGCAGCTTTTCAAATAAATTTATATGGTGGTGCAGTTGGGCGGAACATGCCGAAGTGTGGTTATCCGAGCCTGAAGACGGTAAGCTGTTCGTCTTCCTTTTGGCTGATGATCCGGAGAGCAGGTGGTATGAGTAGTCGTACTCATTACTAAGACAAACGATGGATTTTCGAAATCGTGTAGTGTACTCCGAGGGAAAAATGCTGACGAATACTTGCTCTTGCAGATGAATGAGAAAATCATCATGGAGGAAAAACCAGAGCGCTATAGTTTGGAGCAAACTCATCCGTATGCGATAGGGCGCCTCACAGCGGAATCGCTATTTCTACCCCAAAGGATGGCAAGGGTTTCGTTTATATCGACGGCTACCGCCCCGCAAGCGCATGGTATGATTAACTTCATCTGCGAATAGCTTCAAAATAAAACCAAATAATAAATATATAGCTCCGCTTTGGCGGGGCTATATTGCCATTCGCGCATTAAAATGCTAAAATATAGCGGTAATTTTTACAGACGGAGCGGGGGAGAGCGGCGCTTTCCTTCATCTTCGCCCGAATAAAACACACAAAGACTTTTCGGAGGCAAAAAATGAAGATCTCTCAAAAAGCGCAGGCCTGCAATCTTTCGCCCATGCGCAAGTTCCATCCCTATGCAGTTGAAGCCAAGGCAAAGGGCAAGAAGATCTACCACCTGAACATCGGCCAGCCCGATATCGAGACCCCGCCCAACTACTACTACGCTATCCAGAACTTCGATAATCCGGTTCTCGAATACGCAGCTTCCCCCGGTATGCCGGAGCTGATCGGCGCGATCCAGCATTATTACGATAAGCTCGGCATCCACTACGAGGAAAACGAGATCCTCATCACCACCGGCGGCAGCGAGGCGCTGCAGATGCTCATGCTCTCCATTTTGGATGAGGGCAGCGAGGTCATCATCCCCGAGCCCTTCTATCCCAATTACAACACCTTCGTTAAGAGCGCGGGCGGCGTTATCCGTCCCATCACCACCACTCCCGAGGGCGGCTACCGCTATGCCTTCCGCGAGAAGCTCGAGGAAGCTTATAACGAGAACACCCGCGCCATCATGTTCACCAACCCCGGCAACCCCACCGGCGTTGTGCTCACTCCCGAGGAGCTTCGCGCCATCGCGGATTTCGCCAAGGAGCATGATCTTTACGTGATCGGCGACGAGGTTTACCGCGAGTTCGTCTACGGCGGCGAGAACCTTGCCACCATCGGCCAGTTCCCCGAGCTGCACGACAACGCTGTCATCATCGACTCCGTTTCCAAGCGCTTCTCCGCCTGTGGCGCGCGCATCGGCGCCATCATCACCCGCAATAAGGAGCTTCAGCAGAACCTTCTTAAGTTCTGCCAGGCGAGGCTTTCGGTCGCAACGCTCGATCAGGTCGCTTCCGCCGCGCT
>CADBGC010000132.1 GCA_902794055.1 uncultured Eubacteriales bacterium
CGCCCGCTTTCTTAATAAGAAGACCGTTGTTCGAAAGCTTGCTCATAACGTCTGCGGAGAGCTTGCCGCTCGAATAGGCGGCGGTGGCGTCAACCGTGAAGGTAACGACCGCAACGTTGGGGCTGAGCGTTGATGCAGGAGCGTTGGTTTTGGCGGGTGCTGTGGTAGGGCTGCTGCTATTGTTACCGCCTTCGTTATGCTTGCTTCCGCCTTTATTGCAGGCGGCAAAGGAAAGCAGCAAAGCTGCTGCAAGCATAATTGCGATGACGGGTTTTAAATAGGATCTCATTCTAATAACTCCTTATTTCTTTGATTGTTGCAATCGGACGTATCGATGCCGACAACAGCGGTATTCTACAATATTATAGTCCGATTGTCAATGATTTGAGCCATATATTGCGGCGCAGAACAAATAATAACGAGTTATGCTCGGAGGCTCCGAGCTCAGTCATCAAAATAAAACAATTCCTCAAACTTTTTATCGAGCGCGATGCAGAGAATGAGAGCCAGCTTTGCAGTCGGGTTGAATTGTCCCGTTTCAATGGAGCTTATCGTGTTTCTTGAAACGCCGACCATCTCGGCAAGCTCGGCTTGCGAAAGGCTTGCCTCCTGACGCGCCTGTTTGAGGTTGTTTTTCAAAACAAGGGTTTCGATGCCCATTTTACACCTCGCTATTTCCATTCCAAATAATCGCCTATGAAGAGCAACAAAACGGAAAGAAGCATCAGCGCTTTCAGTACGATATAGCGCTTATAGTATTTCTTTTTCAAGTGAATGGATTTATATATCCCTTCAGCGGCGTTCATACACACAATTATCAGCCATATCGCGCTTAACGCGGCTGGGTGAACTCCCTTTGCTTTAAGCAAGAAATAGAGTATCATGCAGACCAGGCAGCCTATTATGGCACCGAAGCTGCCTGCTTTATCGGCTATAGAGCGGCTGCGTTCATCGGAAAAAACGCCTTCCATTCTTGCTTTTTCAAGTATCTCTTCTCTTTTCATGGGTTTCTATCCTCGCTCTTTTGTTCTTTTCGTGCCATGACGTTACCTTACCATAAGCTGCTTCACAAAGCTCCAAACGAAACACGCAAAGAAGAAGGACATTGCAGCACCAGCCAACATAAAGGGCTTTTCGCGGAGGAGCACACCTCTGAGGAGAAAGTTTGCGGCATTCATACCGCTCAAAATCACCCAACAGGATGTACTGACGAGCAGATCGACTCCCTCGAAAAGAGTGGATACATAGCCAACGGCTAAGCAAAGAAAGAGCCCAATGGTGAATGCGATGGCTGATGACTTGCTCGCAAGCTGAAGCTGCCGCTCGTCTGCGCCCTTTTTCTTGTTTTCATCCTTTGCCTTTCTGAGAAGTTCGTTTTTATTCATTTAGGGTTCCTCCCAATATTGCTTGAACACTTATTATTTCAACAGATCGAAAAAATGGACCGCCGCAAGCGCTGCGGCAATCGCGGCAAAAACTCCGCCCGCCACGATCTCATGCGCTCTTTTGAGCTTAATGCCGCGATAGAGGAACATGGCGCCGAAAATCGTGAAAAATACAGAACCGGGCAGGGGAAAGGTGTAGCTTTTGTGCCTTATGCGATCCGCTATTAGATACACAAGGCACATGAACGCACCTGCGTAGCTCGCATAATAGCCCGCCTTGTCGATAACGGCAAGCGAACGCTCGTCCTCGCCCTGCGCATCGGTGTTGCTCTTTCTCGCTTTTTCAAGAATCTCATCCTTTTTCATTGTGAAATTATCTCCTTTCGGGTCATTGTTAAACCGAACAGCGCTGCCAAGTTTTATTGTCAACATTATACGCATGCCAAGTAAACTTGTCAACACCTTTTGCCAAGTTTACTTGGATATATTTTCCGAGCGACTTGTGGCAATACTTCTGAAAATGCAAAAGCGGTCCGCTTCCCGAACCGCTTTCGCAACAAAAATTATGCATTATGAATCATACATTATGAATTGCTTGCATCAGCTCAGCTCAAACGCGCCCGTATAGAGCTTGTAGTATCTGCCCTTCTGCGCGATAAGCTCCTTATGGTCGCCGCGCTCGATTATCTTGCCGTGCTCAAGCACCATGATAGCGTTTGAATTGCGAACGGTGGAAAGACGGTGCGCGATAACGAACACGGTGCGTCCGCGCATAAGCTCATCCATGCCGCGCTCGATATGCGCCTCGGTGCGCGTATCTATGGAGCTAGTCGCCTCGTCGAGTATCAGCACCGGCGGGTCGGCAACTGCCGCGCGCGCGATCGCAAGAAGCTGGCGCTGACCCTGCGAAAGGTTCTCGCCGTCATCCACGATCATGGTGTCGTATCCTTCGGGAAGGTGCATGATGAATGAATGCGCGTTTGCAAGCTTCGCCGCGTTCACAACTTCCTCGTCCGTTGCATCCTTCTTGCCGAAGCGGATGTTCTCGCGCACGGTGCCTGTGAAAAGATGTGTGTCCTGAAGCACCATCGCAAGGCTTCGCCTCAGATCGTCCTTGGCTATCTCGCGGATGTTGAAGCCGTCGTAGGTGATAACGCCCTCCTGGATGTCGTAGAAGCGGTTGATGAGGTTCGTGATCGTGGTCTTGCCCGCGCCGGTGGAGCCTACGAAGGCGATCTTCTGCCCGGGTTTTGCGTACAGGCTTATATCGTCCAAAACGATCTTCTCGCCGTCGTAGCTGAAGGTAACGTCATTAAAGATAACGTGACCGCGCACCCTCGTGAGCTCGCCATCGGGCGTTTTCCATGCCCAGCAGTCGGTGCGCTCGGCGCACTCGATGAGCTCGCCGTTTTCGCCGAGCCTCGCGTTCACAAGGCGGACCGTGCCCTCATCGACCTCGGGCTCCTCGTCGATCAGCGCGAAGATGCGCTCCGCGCCCGCGAGGGCGGCGAGGATGGAGTTGAACTGCTGGCTCATCATGGTGATGGGCTGGGCGAAGTTGCGGGTGTACTGAAGGAAGGTGATGAGCTCGCCAACGCTCAAGGCGATAAGCGCATGGGCGTTGCCCTTGATCGCGGCAACCACCATCAGTGCGCCGATAACGGCCGTTATTGCGTACTGGATGTAGCTCAGATTTCCCATGATCGGCATTAGTATGCTTGCCCAGGTGTTCGCTCCGGCCTCTGCCTTGCGAAGATTATCATTCAGCTCCGCAAAGCGCGTATTTGTCTTTTCCTCGCGGCAGAATACCTTCACAACCTTCTGCCCCTCGGTCATTTCCTCAATATAGCCGTTTGCAACGCCGAGTGCCGCCTGACGCTTCTTATAGAAAGCTCCGCTGCGCTTGCCAAGCGTTTTCACAACGAATATCATTAAAACGAGCATAATGATCGTGATAACGGTAAGCGCCGGGGAGAGGTCGACCATCATCACGAAAACGCTTGTAACGCGGAAAAAGCTGTTTATAAGGTTCGGAACGCTCTGCCCGAGCATCTCGCGCATGCTGTCGGTATCGTTTGTATAGCGGCTCATTATCTCGCCGTGTGTATGGCTGTCGAAGTACTTGATCGGCAGCTTCTGCATCTTTGCAAACATTTCGGTGCGGATGTCGTAGAGTATGCCCGTAGAAACCTTGAGCATCAGCCTTGAATGAATATAGATGCACACGGCTCCGAGCGCATAAACTGCGCCCATCTTGATGATGGCGGTCACGAAGCGGCTCCATGCCTCGGCTGTTGCGCCGTTTTTGACCATCGGAGTCAGGTGATCGTCGATTATCGGCTTGAGCTGCGCCGTGCCGTAGACGTTTGCCTCGGCTGCGGCGATGATGCAGATCGTGACGATTATCAGCGTAAGCAAATATGGCTTAAAATACTTGAGAAGGCGCAGAAAAGTGCCCTTAGTGTTCTTCGGCTTGGCGAATTTGGGGCCGCCGCGCATTCCCGGGCCGCGTGCCACGGTTTCGGATGCCTTGGGAGCTTTGGGATTGCCGCTCATTCCTCTTCGCCTCCTTTCATCTGGGATTCATAGACTTCTCTATAGATATCGTTGGTTTCAAGCAGTCTCTCGGGTGTATCGAATGCCACAAGCCTGCCGTCGTCGAGCACCATCACGCGGTCTGCATCCATAACGGATGCGATGCGCTGCGCGATGATGAAGGTTGTGGTTCCTTTCAGCTCGGTGCGAAGCGCTTTTCTTATCGAAGCATCGGTCGCGGTGTCGCAGGCGCTCGTGGAGTCGTCGAGTATGACCACCTTGGGACTCTTGAGAAGCGCCCTCGCGATGCAAAGGCGCTGCTTCTGGCCGCCTGAAACGTTTACGCCGCCCTGTCCGAGATCGGTCTGATAGCCGTTTGGGAAGCTCATTATGAAGTCATGTGCACATGCGGCGCGGCAGGCGGCCTCGATCTGCTCCTGAGTGGCGTTCTCGTTGCCCCAGCGCAGGTTTTCCTCGATGGTGCCGCTGAAAAGAAGGTTCGTTTGAAGCACCATCGCCACTTGGTCGCGCAGGGTGTGAAGCTTATATTCGCGAACGTCGCGCCCGCCCACTCGAACGCTTCCCTCGAGCACCTCGTAAAGGCGCGGGATGAGCTGAACGAGCGTGGTCTTTGCGGAGCCCGTGCCGCCGATTATGCCGACGGTCTCGCCCGAGCGAACCGAGAAATTCACGTATGAGAGCGTGAGATTATCGGGATTCTTTGAATAGGAGAAGTTGACGTTTTCAAACTCAACGCTGCCGTCCGCGACTTTGAGATCGGGATCGGCCTCATCGTCGTTTATATCGATCTTTTCATCGAGCACCTCGGCAATGCGCTTCTGGGAAGCCCTCGTTATGATGAAGCTTACGAACACCATCGAGAGCATCATAACGCTTGCGAGGATCTGCCCTATATACGCAAGAAAGCCAGAGAGATCGCCAACCTTCATCTTGCCGCCTACGATGAGCTGACCGCCGAAGAAGCACACGGCGACCATCGCGGCGTAGAAGATGAACTGCGAAATAGGATTGTTCCAAATAACGATGCGCTCGGCGGCGAGCTGCGCCTTTTTGAGCGCGAGCGCGGATTCGTTGAAGCTGACCTTTTCATCCTCGCCCTTGACGAATGCCTTGACTACGCGGATGGCGATAAGGTTTTCCTGAACCCTTGCGTTCATCAGATCGAGCTTTTTGAGCATCCTTTCAAAGAAGGGATGCGCGATCAAAACGATCGAGAACATAACGATGGCGAGTAGGGGGATGGTGACCGCGAAAACGAGTGCGAGCCGTGCGTTCACGGCAACGGCAAACACGAACGCGGTTATCATAATGATGAAGTTGCGAACCGTCATCCTTATCAGCATCGTGTAAAGGTTTTGAATGTTCGTAACGTCCGTGGTGAGCCTCGTAACGATGCTTGCGGAGGAGAATTTATCCATGTTTGCAAAGGAAAAATCCTGCACCTTCGTGAAGAGCATATTGCGAAGATTCATCGCAAAGCCCGTGCCGGCAACGGCGGCGAGACGGGCGCAGAGTGCGCCTGTGATCAGCGCAAAAACCGCCATAAGCAGCATCAGCGCGCCGTATTTGATGATTATGTTGATGTTCGGAACGGCAACGTCGATGCCCTCGTTTATGAGCTTGGTCATATAGAAGGGGATCATTATCTCGAGCACGCCCTCGAGTATGATCATGAACGACGCGCCGAGGGATTGCAAACCGTAGCCTCGCACGGCGGGGAAAAACTTTCTAAGCATTTAAAACTCCTTGTTTACTGCCATTTCTTGATTATTTAAGGGTAAGGGTAAGGACAAGGGCTATTTTTTGTTTTTGTCGGGCTCTGCGTTCACAAGCTGTGAAAGCTCCGCGTTGTTCATACAGCCCACTTCATCCGGCTCAAGATTAACGATAAGCCGCGATATAAGCTCGTTTGTGAGATGCTTTTC
>CADBGC010000133.1 GCA_902794055.1 uncultured Eubacteriales bacterium
TAACCAACTGAACTACCGGACCGCGATGTGAAATTGTGGTGGGCCTTCAGGGACTCGAACCCCGGACCAATCGGTTATGAGCCGACCGCTCTAACCAACTGAGCTAAAGGCCCTAAAAAATGGTGACCCCTAGGAGACTCGAACTCCTGTTACCGCCGTGAAAGGGCGGTGTCTTGACCGCTTGACCAAGGGGCCACATATGGTCGGGGTGAAGGGATTTGAACCCTTGGCCCCATGCTCCCAAAGCACGTACGCTACCGAACTGCGCCACACCCCGTGAAGCGCCGCATTTTTGCGACGGCATCCATTATACCCCGATTGCTGCCTTTTGTCAATATGTTTTATTGGGAAAAATCATATATTGATGAGGGGCGCGGTGCGCAGGGGGCACTTTTGCTGCGAGCTTCGCTTTCATGCTTGACTCGGGCGGGGGAGGGCATGTATTATAATGGCATGAAGAATGAAAGTCAGAGCCAAACCTATGTTTGCATAATCGAATTCGGAGAGTTTGATCCGAGTGGGTTTTCCGCGCTTTATACAAGATCGCGCCTTGCGCTGCTCGACAAGATCGCATTGGAGCGTGCGCGGATGCAGAGCGCGGCGGCGGAGCTTGCTTATCTTGCCGCGGCAAGGGCGGCCTTGTTGGGCGGCATGCTTGGCGCGGAAAATGCGGCGGGCTCGGCGGATGAGCTGAAAAAACGCTTCGAGTATTCCTACGGTGAAAACGGCAAGCCGATCCTTGAATGCGCAAGCATGAGCCTTTCACATTCGTCCGGCACTGCGATGGCTGCGGTTGCTCAGCTTGCGGTTGGTGTTGATATAGAGCGCAAAAGGCGCGTTTCTTGGCGCGCTGCAAAAAGGATAATGAACGCGAAGGAGTATGAAGACTTCATATCCCTGCCCGATGAGGATAAAAACTGCCGCCTGCTCGAGGTGTGGACGGCCAAGGAGAGCTTTTTGAAGCTGACGGGCGAGGGGATCGCGGCGGGGCTCGATAAGCTGCATTACGACCGCGAAAAAGATGAAGTGCGGCGCGAGACGACGGGGGAGTGCGCGTTTGCAGCGCGGTTCGACAGCGAGGCGCTTTGCGCGTGCAGCTGTTCCTTTAATAAAGCCGAACCGAAGCTTCTGCGCTTTTCGTGCGCGGAGTCGGCGGCGGAGTTCATTGGATCGTGAAAACTTTTTTTGAAACGGATCGAGCCAAACGGTTGATTATTGAGCGGAAAATTGATAGAATATTCACGGTGCCGAATACAGGCACACAGAACGAAACGAAAGGATGGTATCATTATGCGTTATCAGATCAGCGGAGAGCCGCTGCCGGTAGTTATCTGCGAGCTCGAGTCGGGCGAGAGGATGATCTCGGAGGCGGGCGCAATGAGTTGGATGACCCCCAATATGGATATGAAAACCGTGGGCGGTGGCGTGAGCAAGGTAATCGGAAGGATGTTTTCGGGCGAAAGCATGTTCCAAAATCATTATACCGCGCAGGGCGGCCCGGGCAAGATCGCGTTTGCATCGAGCTTTCCCGGCTCCATCCGCGCCGTGCAGATAACACCGGATAAGCCGATAGTCGTTCAAAAATCCGGATTTCTTGCATCCGAGGAGAACGTTGAGCTTTCGGTATTCTTCCAAAAGAAGATAGCCGCGGGCTTCTTCGGCGGCGAGGGCTTCATAATGCAGAAGCTTTCGGGACACGGCCTTGCGTTCATTGAGATAGACGGCTCAACGGTGGAATACGACCTTGCTCCGGGCGAGCAGATGGTGGTGGACACCGGCTATCTTGCGATGATGGACGCAAGCTGCACCATGGATGTTAAAGCCGTTTCAGGCGTTAAAAACGTGCTGTTCGGCGGCGAAAGCCTGTTCAACACGATCGTTACCGGCCCCGGCAGGATCGTGCTTCAAACGATGCCAATGAATAATTTCACCGCAGCGATCGCAAAGATGCTTCCCGGAAAATAAGAGGGCAAATTTGCTCCGCTATGAAAATACCGCTCGCTCGGCTTAGCCGCGGGCGGTATTTGCTGTTTTATCGGTTTATCCTTCGGGAAGAATATCCACCGTTACGATCTCGGGCGGGTTGAAGATACGCGGGATAACGCCCATATAGCCGTCGATGCCGGCGCCGATGATAAGCTCGCCGCCGCCAAGCTCGTATAGTCCTCTGTCGTACTCGGGAAAGAAGCTGCTTGATGCCCAAAGCGCACCGAGTCCGAAGGGAAGCGCGATAACGCCGTTATGCGTGTGGCCGCACAGCACCAGATCGATATCCCAATGCTCGCCGGATCGGTTCAGCACGAAGCTTTTCGGCCTGTGGGAGAGCATAACGGTGTAACGCTCGGTATCGCAGAAATCGCAAAGAAACGAGCTTATCGGAAGCTGCTGCCGCTCGGAATATAATTCATTTTCATAGGCTATGGCATAGAGCCCGCCGATGCGCAGGCTTGCCCCGTTCAACTCCACGTCAACCTGATCCCGCTCAAGAAACCTTGCGCTGGTGCTCTCAAGGCGAGAAACGACCGAAGAGGCTTTTATACCGCGAAGATACTCGCCCTTTTCGCCAAGCTCGTATTCCGAAAAAAACGCTCTGAAATCATGGTTTCCAACGGAAAAATACACCGGCGCGATGGATACGAGCCGCTCGAGCAGGAATGCAAAGGCCTCGACCTCATCATCGGTACAGTCGCGCTCGAGCATATCGCCGTTCACAACGATAATATCGGGCGCTTCAAGCGCGGCCGCATCCACGACACGCTGATTGGTTTCATCCAGCTTTCTGCGGTGCAGATCGCTTATCATAACGAGGCGGATCGATGCGCCGTTGAGCTTGGCGCTTTTGATCTCGTATCTTACGGTCTCGAGCGAGCCGTTTGAGATCATGGACAGAAGCGCGGCCGCAATAAAAGGAGCCGCGATGAAAAATATCATCGCAGCGATCTTAAAAAATATGTTGAAACGGCGGGTATTATTCATCGGCGGATTTCGGCTCGCTGTAGGTCTTTACGATGCGCTTCACCTCATCGCGTATGCGCGGAGAGTTCTCCTCACACAGATCGTGAAGCCGCTTCAGCCCGGCCATGAACTCCTGCTCGTTCACCTCGATGGGGTGGCCGATATAGATAAGCTCGTTATCGGTCTTGGTCATGCCCTCCTCATCCATCAAAAGCTCCTCAAAGAGCTTTTCGCCGGGGCGAAGGCCGGTGTAGCGAATCTGAATGTCCACGTCGGGCTCAAAGCCGGATAGCTTTATCATGTTTCTTGCAAGATCGTCTATGCGAACGGGTTTGCCCATGTCCAGAACGAAGATCTCGCCTCCCTTTGCGTATGCGCCCGCCTGAAGCACGAGCGAAACCGCCTCGGGGATGGTCATGAAGTAGCGGATTATGTCGCGATGAGTAACGGTCACGGGGCCGCCGTTTTCGATCTGCTTTTTGAAAAGCGGGATGACCGAGCCGTTGGAGCCGAGCACGTTTCCGAAACGCACCGCAACGTATTCGGTTTCGGAGTGATTGTTCATGGTTTGAACTATCATCTCGCAGATGCGCTTGCTTGCGCCCATAACGTTTGTGGGGTTGACGGCCTTATCGGTGCTGATAAGGAGCATGCGCTTGGCCTTGTATTTATCGGCGGCGCGCGCCACGTTCAGCGTTCCGAAAACGTTGTTTTTTATAGCCTCGTTGGGGCTCGTTTCCATGAGGGGAACGTGCTTGTGCGCGGCGGCGTGGAATATGTAGTCGGGATGATAGGTCTCAAACACCATGTCGAGCCTGTCGCGATCGCGAACGGAGCCGATGAGCGCCACGAGATCGAGCGCGGGATACCTGCGCTTGAGCTCCATCTGGATGTCGTAGGCGTTGTTTTCGTAGATGTCGAAAATGATCAGCGTTTTGGGTTCGTTTGCGGCGATCTGACGGCAAAGCTCGCTTCCTATGGAGCCGCCTCCGCCGGTAACGAGGATGGTGCTGCCCTTAACGTAGTCCATGATGTCCGAAAGATCGACCTTGACCGAGTCACGCCCGAGAAGATCCTCTATCTGAACGTTTCTTATCTGGCTGATGCTGACCTCGCCGTTTGAAAGCTGAAGGAGGCTCGGAAGGATGCGCAGCTTGCATTCGGTGTCGCGGCAAACCTCTATAATCTCCCTGCGCTGGATATTGGTGGCGGAGGGGATCGCGATGATTATTTCTTCGATGGAGTATTTTTTAACGGTCTCGGCTATTTTATCACGGCCTCCGACGATCTTGACACCGAGCATGCGCTGCCCCCATTTTGCGGGGTCATCATCCACTATGGCCATGATCTTGTTGTCGGAATTCTTGCTTGCCTGAATATCCGTAAGCGTGATAAGACCGCTTCTGCCCGCGCCAACGAGCAGTGTACG
Source organism: uncultured Eubacteriales bacterium (assembly GCA_902794055.1). Taxonomy (GTDB): domain Bacteria; phylum Bacillota; class Clostridia; order Christensenellales; family CAG-138; genus PeH17. The sequence continues at coordinate 4,385 of CADBGC010000133.1, forward strand.
CCTGCCGCCTCGGCTTGCGTGCAGCCAATTGCGGCGCAGCAGGCGGTAGGAGAAGCGGATGGCAAGGATCATCATTGCAAGCAGGATGCCGTTCAGCACGTGATAGCTCATCGGCATTCTGAGCTTGAACAGCTTCATAAGCAAAAAGCTTAAAACGTCTACCACCGCGCAGGCGGCAACGATCCGCAGACCCTCGTCGAAGGAGGCGTATTCCCAAAGGCTGTTATAGAGCTTAAAAAAAGCAAAAATGCCGATGCCGATAACGATATACAGAGGGGTGAACCTGATGGCATTTGCAAGATAGGAGCTTTTGGCAAGCGCAACGAAATCCAAATTGGAATCGAGAACGAGTGCCGCAAACGACGCAGCGGCAAGCGCTATCACGTCGGCGAAAATGAGAAGCAGAACGCGCCAGGTTTTGACGGTGACCCTATGCTTTACCGCCTTGTACGTAATGGCCGGAGATTTATACTCTTTCATTATTTCATCAACCTCAAATATAGAGCGATCATTTATAAAGCGGACGGATACACCAAGAAAAACATAGAAAAACCCGCACGAAATACGTTGGGAAGTCCCGATCCCGAAAAGTTAGCCGCCACTTCTCAGCATACATTATAAATTAACGGCGTTCGGCTTGTCAATAATTATTGACAAAGTTTTGCGTTTGCAATATAATAGGGAAAATGCCGTACGCTGTGCTTTTGCTCGGCTGCGGCTCCATAGAAAGCGTTGATCGGGACAGGACGCGCCTTTATTTGCTCAAAGAGAGCCGCCGGGCGGTGCGAGGCGGCAGCGGAAAAGGCGAGGTCATCACCCGTGAGCTCCGCTTGCGAAGTCCGCCTTTTGCGGATGCGTAGCCTGCGGCGGCGGCCGCCGTTATCGGTCTTGAGTGCAGGGGAAGGCTGTGCATATTCGTCTTTGCTTCCTCTGAATTCGGGTGGTACCGCGGTCAAGATCGCCCCGAGAATGGGGCGGGCTTTATTTTTTTGTGAATAGTGAATAGTTGAGGATGAAATTCCTTCGGAATTTCTTACAATAATAGAATTTATTTCATTGGAGGATAACAAAGTGTACAAAAAGGTTTCCACTTCTCTTGACTTCGTGCCGAGAGAGAAAGAGATACTGGAGTTTTGGAAGCAGAACGGCATCTTCGAGAAATCTGTGAAGCAGTCCGAGGGCAAGCCTGCCTATACCTTCTACGACGGCCCGCCGACCGCAAACGGAAGGCCGCATATAGGTCACGTTCTGACCCGCGCCATGAAGGATACCATCCCGCGCTATCGCACGATGAAGGGCTTCGACGTGCTCCGTAAGGCGGGCTGGGATACCCACGGTCTGCCCGTTGAGCTGGAGGTTGAAAAGGCGCTGGGGCTGGACGGCAAGGAGCAGATCGAGGGCTACGGCGTGCTAACAAAAAAAAAAAAATGCAAGGAATCCGTATGGAAATATAAGGGC
>CADBGC010000134.1 GCA_902794055.1 uncultured Eubacteriales bacterium
TCTGGCAGTATTTCACCGTGTTCACCGGCGTTCGTTCCGTCGGCGTTCAGGGCGATGACCGCACCTATCACAACGTGATCGCCGTGCGCGCAGTCACTTCGACCGACGCCATGACCGTTGAGTTCTCCGAGATCCCGTTTGAGGTGCTCCGCAGAATCAGCTCAAGGATAATTGCCGAAACGCCCGGAGTAAATCGCGTGGTGTATGATATCACGGATAAGCCGCCGGGAACGATAGAATGGGAGTAAATATTATATTTAGTAATACTACAGATATTCAGACTGAGTCCGAATATCTGTAGTTATAATTATTGAATGAGATAATCGAAAGGAGCTGCGATGACGATAGATTATTTGGGGCATAGCGGTTTTTTGCTTGAAACGGCGAGCGCGTTGCTGCTGTTTGACTACTTCCGCGGCGATATTTCTTTCATCGAAACGCGACAGGATGATAAGCCGCTGTTCGTTTTCGTCAGCCATGCGCATGCTGACCACTTCAACCCGAAGATTTTTTCGCTTTCGAGCGGGGAGCGTTGCGTTAAATATCTGCTGTCGTTCGATATAGATGCAAGCGCAGTGCCGGAGGGCATTGATGCAAGCTTCTTAGCTGCGAACGAAATGTATTCTATCGACGGACTCGGCACGGTGCGCACACTCGCTTCGACCGACGAGGGCGTTGCGTTCCTCGTTTCAACGGCGGAAGCTGTGCTGTTTCATGCGGGCGATCTCAATTGGTGGGATTGGCTGGGCGAGGACAGCGAATGGCTCGCAGAGCAGAAAACCGTTTTCGAGCGCGAGATCGGGAAGCTTGAAGGAACGCCCATCGATGCCGCGTTCGTTGTTTTAGACGACCGCCTTGAGGAAAACTATGCCAAGGGAGCGGAGCTGTTTCTTTCCGTTTGCAAAGCGCGTTTCGTGCTGCCGATGCACTTTAAGAGCGCCGATGCGGTGCGAAGCTTCATGCTTCTGCCCCGCTCCTCCGATGCCGTTATACTCGATACTTCAAAGGAAAACCATTGGGAGATAAAGGAGAAAACCCTATGAAATTCAAAATGATCCATGAAAACTACAACGTTCGTGACCTTGACCTCTCGCTCGCCTTCTACGAGCAGGCGCTCGGTCTAAAGGAGAAGCGCCGCAATACAGCGAAGGACGGCTCGTTTATAATCGTTTACCTCGGAAACGATGAAAGCGAATTCGAGCTTGAACTCACCTGGCTGCGCGACCATCCCGAGCCCTACGACATCGGCGAAGAGGAGTTCCATCTTGCCTTCCGCACCGATGATTTCGAGGCTGCGCATAAGCTCCACGAGCAGATGGGCTGTATATGCTTTGAAAACCCTGCCATGGGCATCTATTTTATCAACGATCCCGACGGCTACTGGCTTGAGGTGCTGCCCACGCGAAAATGATACTGCGGGCGCATAGCGCGCGGATTAAGCCGGCTTCACGATCGCCTTTTGCGTTAGCCTGAGGAAAGCAGCGTTTTGTAAGCTGCTTGTTTCATCATGCACTTGACAAAAAGCAGTATTGCTTTATTCTGTTCTTGAAAAATCCCGTATTATGTGTTATATTCTTAAAAGCGTGATTTGTGTCAAAGGATAATGATAAAAAACGTGAATACAGAGCTGTTCAACGCCAAAACTCAAAAGGAAAACGGCACCGCACTGGCGGGGCGTGTCATACGCTCCGGCGGTCTTGTTGTGTTTCCAACGGAAACTGTCTACGGCCTTGGCGCGAACGGTTTGGACGGCGAGGCTGTGTCGAGAATATTTGAGGCAAAGGGCCGCCCAAGCGACAATCCGCTGATACTGCATATTGCAAAAAAGAGCGACGTTAAGCCGCTTTGGAAGCATATTCCCGATAAGGCGCGGCTTTTGATGGATGCGTTCTGGCCCGGGCCGCTGACGCTTGTTTACCTCAAAAGCCCAAGCGTTCCGAATGAAGTCACGGCGGGGCTCGACACCGTTGCCGTGCGAATGCCTGAACATAAAACGGCGCTTGCGCTCATCCGCGCAGCGGGCGTGCCGATAGCCGCTCCGAGCGCGAATCTTTCGGGCAAGCCAAGCCCCACCTGCGTTCGCCACGTTATCGAGGATATGGATGGGCGTGTGGATATCATAATCGACGGCGGGGATTGCTCCATCGGCGTTGAATCCACGGTGCTTTCGCTCGTTGGCGAGCCAACTATACTGCGCCCCGGCGGCATCACAAAGGAGATGCTCGAGGGCGTTATCGGCTCAGTTCGGGTCGCAAACGCGGTGCTCAATCCACTCAGTGAAAACGAGCAGGCCGCCTCCCCCGGCATGAAGTACCGCCATTATGCGCCGGACTGCGAGGTTGCCGTCGCCCTTGGAAGCCCCAAAGCCGCCGCCGGTATAATCAACCGAGAGTACCAAAAAGCAGAGGCCGAGGGCAAAAGCTGCAAAATTTTTGCAACGCAGCAGACTAAAAACTACTATAACGGCAAAAAATATGTTATAATCGGGGATAGGGATATGCCCGCAACACTCCTTGCGGCGCTTTTCGGCGCACTCAGGGAGGAATCGGAGGGCACCGATCTTATCCTCGCAGAGAGCATACCCGAGAGCGGCGAGGGGCTTGCATATATGAACAGGCTTCTGCGCGCTTCCGGCTTCAAGGTAATAAAGTGTTAAGGATGAAATTCCTAATAAAAAAACGGAGGGAAAAAAGATGAAAATAGCTATCGGCTGTGACCATGGCGGCTACGAGCTGAAAAAGAAGATCCTCAAGTATCTGGATGAGCATGGCTATCGCTACAGCGATTACGGCTGCTCCTCGAGCACCGAGAGCGTGGATTATCCCGATATCGCCTTCCCCATTGCCGAGGCAGTTGCGAGCGGAAAATACGATCGCGGCATCCTCGTTTGCGGCACGGGCATCGGCGTATCGATCTGCGCAAACAGGGTTCGCGGCGTTCGCTGTGCGCTCTGCGGCGATCCCGTTTCCGCCGAGCTGACGAGGAAGCACAACAATTCAAACGTGCTCGCTCTCGGCGGCAGAATAATCGGCAGCGAGGTTGCAAAGGAGATAGTCAGTAAATGGCTGACCACCGAGTTTGAGGGCGGCAGGCACGAGCGCAGGCTCACAAAGATCGCCAACTACACCTCGGGAAGCTACAATAGCGATGTTTCCTCTCATGGCTCAAGCCACAGCTCCGGACACCACAGCATCCACTCATCGAGCGGCATGCACGGCTCGAGAAGCGGCGCTCATTCGCATCACTCGGACAGTTCAAGCTATAGCGACAGCTCGAAATAAGCAAAACGCAGTTTGCGTTTTAATATAGCCCATTAACTTTTCATTATAATTTGGGGGTAAACATGGAAAACTATATGGAAAACGTTGTTGTTATCGACCATCCGCTCGTTCAGCACAAGCTGACCTTTTTAAGGGATCGCACCACTGGCACCAAGGATTTCCGCATGCTTCTTCGCGAGCTTGCAACGCTTATGGCATACGAAGTGACCCGCGATCTTCCTCTTGAGGACAAGCAGATCGAAACGCCTGTCGCAAAGATGACCGCAAAGGTGCTTGCGGGAAGGAAGCTCGGCATCGTGCCTATTCTGCGCGCAGGTCTCGGCATGGCGGACGGCATAATGGATCTTGTACCCGCTGCAAAGGTCGGCCATATCGGCCTTTACCGCGATCCCGAAACGCTCGAGCCCAAGGGCTATTATCAGAAGCTGCCCACCGACACGAGCGAGCGCGATATGATAGTTGTCGATCCCATGCTCGCAACCGGAGGCTCGGCGATCGAAGGCATCCGCATAGTGAAGGAAGCGGGCTGCAAGACCGTTCGCCTGATGTGCCTTGTGGCAGCGCCCGAGGGAATCAAGGCGCTGCATGAAGCGCATCCGGATGTAACGATCTATACCGCCGCGGTGGACAGCCACCTGAACGACCACGGCTACATCGTGCCTGGGCTCGGCGACGCGGGAGATAGGATATTCGGAACGAAATGATTTATTGGCAGCGGAGCCGAGCGCTTCGCTGCTTTTTAAAAAGGATTTGTTATAGATGAGCATATTGGAGCTTATGCGCTTTTTTCTTTTTATACATGTTGCTGCAACCGCGCTTTTATTTATTATACAGATTATCAGGCGAAACGAGAGCCGATGGGAGGAAAATGTGCTGCTTCCTCCGCAGCATCTGTATCCTCTTTGCACCATAGCCGCTGTGATACTGATTTTTCCGTTCATACCGTATTACATTGACGGAGAATGGAACGAAGCGTATTATGTTTTGATGCCTACCGCTGCTTGTGCCAATATCATAAGGCTGCTGCTTCTGAATTGGCGCGTTGAGGTCGGCGAGGAAACGGCGGTCACTCGCGATATGCTCGGTATAAAAAAAGAATTCGTTTTAAAAGAATCGGAGCTGAAGAAGTCGGTTTTCAAATCGCATACGCTTTCAGACGGCATAAAACGCTTCAATATTCCCGATGACACGCCGAACTTTTCGTATCTCGTGCAAAAGATCGAAAAGAAAAGAAAATTTAATGGTTATAAAGGAGCAAAGCATGGATAAGAACTCTCCAATCTGCCCCGAGTGCGCAGACTTGTCCAACGAACTTGAGCCAACGCTGTACCACGGAAGTATCCTAGGCGGACTCGATACGATCCTTGCGAACGCGAAATCACATACTGACGGCGGCCGAGTCGCCTATTTTACGACCGACCGCGTATATGCGCTCGTTTGTTGCCGCAGCAGGGAGGAAAACTTCGTTACGATGGGACCGAGAAACGGCGTGCAGCATTACTTTGAGCGGTTTCCCGAACAGCTCAAAGTGATGTATAGCGGAAAAGAGGGGTTTATTTACACACCGATCACAGCGGAAACCTTAAAAAACACGCGCGGCAACTCTTGGGAAAGCCCATTGGATGTTCCCGTGTTTTTACTCGAGCATGTTATGGATGTTTATGTTGAGATACTCAAGGAGGAGGCTGAGGGGCGCGTCATCATTCACCGCTATAATGAAATTGATCGCGCCGAACAAAAAGAACACGCGAACTATATTCGCGATCATTTGAACGACCCAGATGATGCGGAATACCGCGAGTTTTTATACAAGCATTTTTCGCCGCTTTGGGATTGAAGCGAGAATAAAGCGAACAGAGCAGGAGAAGTAACAAAACAAATGCGCGATAATCAAAACGATTCTTACAAAGACGAGAACGGGATTTATGACGATAAGGGCGAGCAGGCTTTCAAGGTGCTGTATCATGAGAAGCGAAAGCAATACTTTTGGATAGGGATAGGTCTTTCGATCTTGTGGATGTGCTGCGGAGCCGGGTTGATCTTCTACGCCTATTCATCAGCAGACCCCGTCACAAACAAAGTTGACCTTATCGTATTGTGGGTGATTTGGCCGGTATTTGCGCTGATAATGATCCTGCTGACCTTACATAAATCGCTTTACTTCCTAAACACCCGTGTTGAGCTGTATAAGCATCATTTTATCTATCGAAACGCATTTGGAAAGCGCAAGAGCTATTCATACAGCGACTGCGTTTCGAGGCACGAAAAAAGGTATGAGAAAGCGCCGACTCACTATTCAAAAGCTATGATTTGGATGAAGGACGGCTCGAAGCTAACAGTCGATGAACAGATCATCAAAGGGGGATTCGGTGCGGCAATAGGCTATTGGGGTTTAAAGAAACGGTAGTGATTCGATAGGGTAATACTCGTACTTTGAAAATGAAGGAATGATGTACGGCTTCGCCTAATGATGTATGCGCTTATGCGCAAATGATGTATTCCACCACTCGCCGTGGAGGCTCTTTCGCAGAAAATG
>CADBGC010000135.1 GCA_902794055.1 uncultured Eubacteriales bacterium
GCTGCGCGTAGCCGCAAGCGGATTGGCTTTCCTTCTGATGGGCTCTTTCATACGTTTTGTCTTCGTGAACATCATCAAGAAAGGTGCCGAGGTCAGCGAAAGCGCCATGAATAGCGGCTTTTTCCCCGGAAACGATATGATCTCAAACACTCAGAACGAGATGGCCAATACTGTGGCAAATGTGGTTTCCGTGTTTGGATACATTGTACTCGGCATCGGAGCGATCCTGCTTATTGCGGGCATCGTTCTTGCCGTGAAGCTCAAGAAGTGGGGCGCTAAAGAATCAAAGGCTTGAATGAGGCCGAGTAATGCTTTTTAATACTGCGAGACAGCCCTTACGAAAAACCCTCTCCGATCATCGACTCGGAGGGGTTTCGTTTATCTTTTATCGGCTCGGTTAAGCCGTTTTATTTTTTGCGCAGAATATCGAGCGTATGATGCGATGCTCCGATAAGATCCTGCCTCTCGCAGATCGTGAAATGGTATTCCATCCATTTTTCAAAGGTCGCTTCGTCCATTTCATCGATCAATTCGCGCATATATCTCGTCGCACCGTCGGTTGCAACAAGCTTCAGCCTTTCAACGGGCAGCTCCGCGTCAAGCTCCGCTATCTCCTCGGTGCGGATCAGTTCAAAGATATCCTTTGCTTCGCTGATGCAGTGCCAATCATCGGTAAGCATATTGTTTTCAAGCACGGTGCCAAGACCCTTCTGCCGGAAAACATAGCTTATGATCGTCGCCTCGTTCATGCAGTATGCAACCATTATCGCGCCGCCGGGCTTTGTTACGCGAACAGCCTCGGATAGAGCGCGAAGCTTATCCTCGCGCGTGTAGAGATGATACATGGGGCCGAGCAGCATAGTGAGGTCGTATGTGTTATCAGAGAGCGCGGAAAGATCGAGTGCGTTGCCCTGCAAAGCCTCTATCGGCTCGCTGCCGTCGAGCTTTCCCCGCAGTATCTCAAGATTATGTGCAACGAGTTCCACCGCGGTAACGCTGAAGCCCTGCTTTGCGAGCGTAACGCTGTATCTGCCCGTGCCCGCGCCGACCTCGAGTATCCTCGGCTCACAAATGCCGTCAAGGTGCTCGCGAACGTATTTCATCGTGGTGAGGTATTCGACTTGACCGTGCTTGGAAAGCAGCCTGCCGTCCTCATCTATCTTTGCGTAGAAATCATTAAGAAAACTCATTTTCACACCCCCAAAAACGGATATTGGAAAGGATTATACAATTATTCAGCAGGCGTTTCAATATAAGACTATCAAACCGCGATAATATATTTATGAAAGCGTGGCATATCTACGCTGTTTTGTGCTATAATTACCGTATTATTTTTTAAGAAGGAGGGTCTTTGTATGGAAAAGAAGATCATTCTAAGCGGCATCAAGCCGACGGGCATTCCCACACTTGGCAATTATATAGGGGCTCTCCGCAACTGGCGCGAGATGCAGCAGGACGACAAGTATTGCTATTACATGGTTGCGGATCTGCACGCGCTGACCGTTCGCAACGATCCCAAAGAGCTTCGCGAGCAGACCCGCTCGATGGCTGCGCTGCTTATCGCTTGCGGCATCGACCCCGAGCGCTCGCCGCTCTTCATCCAGAGCCACGTGCATCAGCACGCCGAGCTGAGCTGGCTGCTCGGCTGCACCACCTATATGGGCGAATTGAACCGCATGACGCAGTTCAAGGATAAATCCCAGAAGCATTCCGATAATATCAACGCGGGTCTTTATACCTATCCCGTGCTGATGGCGGCGGGTATCCTCATCTACGGCGCGGACATGGTTCCCGTGGGCGACGATCAGAAGCAGCACGTCGAGCTTGCGCGCAATATCGCGATCCGCTTCAACAATGCTTTCGGCGAAACCTTCATCGTGCCGGAGCCCGTCATGCCCAAATTCGGCGCAAGGATCATGGGCCTTCAGGACCCCGAGCATAAGATGAGCAAGACGGACACGAACCCCAACGGCTATATCTCCATGCTGGACGATCCCGCCGTTATTATGAAGAAGTTCAAAAAGGCCGTCACCGACTGCGAACCCACCATCGCCTACGCCGAGGGGCGCTACGGCTGCAACAATCTTCTTACCATCTACTGCGCCTGCACCGGCAAGAATATGGATGAAGCCGTTGCGGAATTCGAGGGCGCGGGCTACGGCAAGCTCAAGGTCGCCGTTGCCGAGGCGGTTATCGCCGAGATCGAACCGATCCAGGCGACCTATAAGCGCTATATGGACGATGAGGCCGAGCTTGATCGCATCGTTAAGAAAGGCGCGGAGCAGGCAGGGGAGAGGGCGCAGATCACGCTGGATAAGGCATATCGCGCGGTCGGATTAAGATAAATCCTTTTGCAAACAGAATATCATTTGAATAACCAAACGGACTTTGGGGATTGCCTCAAAGTCCGTTATCAATGGAGCCGAACAGGCGTTAAAAATCCACCAGTTCAACTGGTGGTCGACAAGAAAAACTTAAGATAATGACAGAAAAAACCTCCTGTGATAAACTGAAAGTGGCCTGGCAACCACAAGAAAGGACACAGGAGGTTTTGTCATGAAAGATGACGTAAGAAGTTTATCACACAGTAAGTGGCGATGCAAGTAGCATATAGTATTTGCGCCAAAGTATCGTCGGCAGATAATCTATGGCAAGATAAAAGCCGATGTAGGGAGAATACTGAGAGAGTTATGTGAAAGAAAGGGGGTGGAGTTGATAGAGGGAGAGTGTTGTCCGGATCACATACACATGCTGGTAGCAATACCGCCACACATGAGCGTGTCGCAGTTTATGGGGTACTTGAAGAGTAAAAGCAGTCTGATGATATTTGATAGGCATGCGAATCTGAAGTACAAGTATGGCAACCGACATTTCTGGTGCAGAGGATACTATGTGGACACAGTTGGCAAGTATGAAGGGGCAATACGCGAATACATACGAAATCAACTGGAAGATGATATAGCGACCGACCAGATAAGTATGAGAGAGTTTGTAGACCCGTTTACGGGTGAGCCTGTGATAAAAGGCTAAGAAAGAAGCCCCCGAGTAGGGGGCTGCCAGAGAAAATACTGTAGTTGCCAGGAATTCAGTGCCCCCTTAAGGGGGCGTCTACAGGAGATAGGCCCTTATAGGGCCTGAGCAAACCACCCGTTCAACGGGTGGTTTTGATTACAAGCTCTATCAAAAGCTCATTTCTCTCTCTTGAAAAGTCCAACAAATGCGGCGATCAAGCCAATAACTGCGGCACAAACCGCGATAATAAAGAACCACGGGGGATCAACATAAATCATGCCGTCGCCGGCCGCATACTGCTGAAACTTGAAGCAGAGAAACGAAAAGATAAACTGCATCAATGCAAATTTAAAGTGTTTATTCATAATACTCCCTCATAAAAAGGCCGTGCGATAAAAACCGCACAGCCCGGTTTAAGTCAAATCAATTACGCAAAGAACTTGCCAATGATATCAACGATCTCCGCGCCGATACGCTTCTGCGCCTCAACGGTGCTTGCGCCGATATGGGGGGTGCAGCTTACCATGGGGTGATTGTAGAGCGCATCGTTCTTGGAGGGCTCCTCCGCCCAAACATCGAGACCTGCGGAGCGGACCTTGCCGCTGTTCAGCGCTTCAAGAAGCGCGGCTTCGTCGATGTTTGCGCCGCGGCTGGTGTTGATGATGTTCACGCCGTCCTTCATCTTGGCGATGGTCTCAGCATTGATGAGGGGCTTGCCGTCGATGGCGGGGGTGTGGATGGAGATGAAGTCGGACTTTGCGAACAGCTCGTCCATCTCAACATACTTCATGTTCTCGTTCTCAAGGCCGTCAACATGGTAGATGTCGAACGCAAGAACCTTCATGCCGAGAGCCTGAGCCATCCTGCCGAGGCTCTGACCGATGCGGCCGTAGCCGATAACGCCGAGGGTCTTGCCGCCGACCTCGATGCCCTTTGCATAGGCCTTCTTCTCCCACTTGCCTTCGCGCATGGAGTGACCGGCATGGCTGACGAAACGAGCGCAGGAGAGCATGTGCGCGAGCGCGAGCTCCGCAACCGCATCGCTGGAGGCACGGGGAGTGTTGCGAACCGCGATGCCCTTTTCTTCGGCATACTTGTGGTCGATATTGTCGATGCCAACGCCGCCGCGAATGACGAGCTTCAGCTTGCCGGTCTCAAGCGCCGCATCGATGATGGGCTCGCGAACCTTGGTGGCGCTGCGAACAACGAGAACGTCGAAATTCTTTACCTGCTCTGCGAGCTCAGCGGGCTCATAGAACTGCTCAACAACTTCGTGACCCTGTGCCTGAAGCGCGGCCACGGCATTTTTCTCCATACCGTCGGATGCAAGAATACGCATAAAAAGTATCTCCTTTAAAAAATGTTTTAATTGTTCTGTTTAACAGTGATAGGAGCGGGATACAGAAGCACCCCGCTCCGCGATAGACTTTTTCTTAGCCCTTATAGTTTTCCTTCTCGTACTGACGGAGGAAATCAACGAGCGCCACAACGCCTTCCTTGGGCATTGCGTTGTAGGTGGAGGCGCGGAGGCCGCCAACGCTCTTGTGTCCCTTGAGGTTGTCGAAGCCGGCCTTCTTGGTGGCGGCAACAACTTCAGCATCGAGCTCTGCGGATTCGGTAACGAAGGGGATGTTCATGAGGGAGCGGAACTCCTTCTCAACGGTGCCCTTGAACATCTTGGACTCATCGAGGAAGTCGTAAAGGACCTTCGCCTTGTCCTCGTTGAGCTTAGCCATGGCCTCGAGGCCGCCGATCTTCTTGAGGTACTTGAATACCTGGCCGCAAACGTAGATGCTCCAGCAGTTGGGGGTGTTGTACATGGAGCCGTTGTCCGCATGGGTCTTGTAGCTCATGTAGGTGGGAACGTACTCGGGAAGATCCTCGCGGATGAGGTCCTCACGCATGATAACGATAACCATACCTGCGGGGCCGATGTTCTTCTGAACGCCGCCGTAGATCACGCCGTAGTCGGACACGTTGCAGGGCTTACTGAGGAACATGGAGCTCTGGTCGGAAACCAGGATCTTGCCCTTGGTGTTCGGCAGCTTCTGGAAGGTGGTGCCGTGGATGGTCTCGTTTTCGCAGATGTAAACGTAGTCCGCATCCTCGCTGATGGGCAGATCGGAGCAATCGGGAATGTAGCTGAAGTTGCGGTCCTTGCTGGTGGCAACGAGATTGATCTTGCCGTACTTCTGAGCTTCCTTATAGGCCTTCTGGGACCAGCTGCCGGTAACGATGTAGTCGGCAACGCCGTTCTTCATGAGGTTCATGGGGAGCATTGCGAACTGGAGGGTAGCGCCGCCCTGGATGAACATGACCTTGTAGTTATCGGGGATGTTCATAAGATCGCGAAGATCCTGCTCGGCCTCGTCGATGATCTGCTGGAAGACCTTGGACCTGTGGCTCATTTCCATTACGCACATGCCAGAGCCTTCGTAGTTGAGAAGGTTGTCGCGGACGCTTTCAAGCACCTCTTCGGGAAGGATGGAGGGGCCTGCGGAGAAGTTGTAAACTCGACCGTATTTCATTGCAAATACTCCTTTGAATTTGGTTTGTATTTTCTTTCGGAAGTTTTCTTCCATACATGGATTATAACGCTAAAAACAATTTGGTTCAACCTTAAAAACTGTTTTTTGCATATATATTTTTCGGCATACGGTAAACCGGGCGAACAGCAAAAGGCGGAAGCTTCACGAAAGCAAATCATAACCACCGGTTCAACCGGTGGTTTGCTCTGCCCCTATAAGGGGCTTTTTCCAGCAGTCGCCCCCTAAAGGGGGCACCGAATCATTATTGATT
>CADBGC010000136.1 GCA_902794055.1 uncultured Eubacteriales bacterium
GAGCGGCGGTGCCGAGGCTGAGCCGAACCCGCTTATTGAACTTCTTGCCGTTCAGCTTTACCCTGTTGAGGACGAGGCACGTGTTATTTTCACGGTGTTCGATCTCACAAACGGTGCCGCAAACGCGCGCTTCGCCGGATGAGAATTCGGCGGGAAGCATGGCGGAAGCCAAGCTGAGCCCGAAGAGCACGGCAAGCGCGAAAACGGCAGAGCGCTTTCTTTTGAAGCACATCAGCGCGCAGCCTAATAGCGCGATCAGCGCCGCAAGGATGATATTGAACGGATACGAGACGTTGGCGCATAGCAAAATGCCCGCCATCATTCCGAGCGCATACTCAAACAGCGGGCGATAATTGATAAGCCTGTTTTCCGCGTTATCCCTTATCATTCATTTTGGCATGGCGGGCGGAAAACGCCGTACCATCAGCCGTTTACAACAGCCATTGCCTCGATCTCGACGAGCGCGCCTGCGGGGAGCGCGGCAACTTCAACGCAGCTTCTTGCGGGATAGGGCTCGTGGATGAGCATGCCGTAGAGCTTGTTTACAAGCGCGAAGTCGGACATATTCTTAACGAACACGGTCGTTTTAACTATGCCGTCGAGCGAAGAGCCCGCTGCCTCGAGCACGGCCTTGAGGTTGTTTATTGCCTGGATGGTCTGGGCTTCAACGCCGTTCTGCATCTCACCGGTCTCGGGATTGAGCCCGATCTGGCCGGAAGTGAATACCATCTTGCCGACCTTTACGCAATGGCTGTAGGGGCCGATGGCCTTGGGTGCGTTGTCTGAAAATACTGCCTGTTTCATTTTTAGATCCTCCAAATGAATTATTGATCGTTATATTTTCGCTCAAAGCTTGTCTGAGTTTTCGGCAAGCGTGGCGTTTATATCGTCGTTCCAAAGTATAAATGCGTTTTCGCCGGTGTCGCTGTAGTATTTTTTCCTGATCCCGACCTTGGTAAAGGATAGCGAAGCATAGAGCGCCTGCGCACCGAAATTGAATTCGCGCACTTCAAGTGTCATGCGCTTGGCTCCTTTTACCGAAGCTGCGCGCATCAGCGATAGAATCAGCCTTGTGGCAACGCCGCTGCGGCGAAATTCGGGTATCACGGCAATATTTGTCATGTGTGACTCGTCGTACATGACCCACTCGCCCGCATAGCCGACGATGCGCCCTTCGCACTCGGCAACGAAGTAGCATGCGACGTCGTTTTCCACGACCTCGCCGACAAGCGACTCAACGCTCCAAGGTTGGGTGAAGCTTGCGCATTCGATCGCATAAACCTGCTCGATATCGGGCAGGGTCATCTCCCTGTAAACTATGATCCTATCGTCCACTTTCGGTCTTTTCCTCCAATGCACAGCAGGCCGTAAGTGCGTAAACGCGATCGGCGCCCTGTTTTTTCAGTTCCTTTGCGCATTCTTCCAGTGTTGCGCCGGTGGTTTTAATATCGTCTATAAGTATTATTCCGAGCCCCCTGCAGTTATCCGAGGCCAGGAATGCCTTTTTCAGGTTCTTAGATCGTTCCTCGCGCGTCATCAGGGACTGCTTCTCGGTCTCCCTGACCCTTGAAAGCAGATCGCAGCGCAAAGGGATGCCGCTTTTCTTGGACACCTCTTCGGCGAGCAATTCGCTTTGATTATAGCCGCGTTCCTTCAAACGATTCGCCGAAAGCGGAACGGGAACCATGCAGTCCGCATTCCAATTCTCGGGAACGCACATAAAATGCGCCAGAAATTCCTTTTTATATACAGCTCCGTTGAATTTGAAGCTGACGAGCGCCATCCGTGCGGGTTCGGTGTAAAGCATGCCGCATTTCAGTTCATCAACGCCCTTTATTGCGGGAAGCTGAGGAACGTATTTCAGCTTTTGCTCGCATTCGGAGCAAATGCCGTAATCGTTCACGATCGCTTCCTTGTTGCAGGCGTGGCATTTCAAGTGCTGAGGAAAAACGACATCCGCAACTGCTTTGAGGAACCTATCTATTCGCATCAGCCAAGCCCCTCCCGTCGTTCGCAAAGAAAATCGCAGAGCGAGCTGTAGCGTTTTCTGATGCTTGCGTTGTTCACCATATAGCGGATGCATTCCTCGGTACCGAATATGAATACGGAGTTTCTTGCCCTCGTTATGGCGGTGTAGAGTATGTTTCTGTTGAACAGCATTGCGGGACCGCTGACGAGCGGCAGAACGACCGTTGAGAACTCGCTGCCTTGGCTCTTATGAACGGAGATGCAGTAAGCAAGCTCCAGCTCCTCAAGCTGTGTAAAATTATACTCCGCGGAGCGTTCATCGTCAAACAGAACGCTCAAGCAGCTCATGTCGGTGTTGACTTGCGTAATAGTTCCGATATCGCCGTTGAAAACGCCGGAGCCCTTTGTGTGAAGCTTTCCGCGAACGGTCTTGACCCATTCAAGATCGTAGTTGTTTTTGATCTGCATAACACGGTCACCTTCGCGAAATACGGTGTCGCCGTATTTATATTCGCTCTTATCCTCGCTCGGTGGATTGAGCTCCTGCTGCAGCGCCGAATTAAGGTTGAATACGCCGAGAAGATTGGATTTCATCGGGGAAAGCACCTGTATCTCGTCCGATTTTCCGAGATAGGCATAGTCGGCGCAGATATTTTTCACAGATTCAAGCGCAACGAAGGCGCTTGAACAGGGATAGAACATGAAATCCTCGTTCATGCCGAGCTCGGGCATCCTGCCCTCGTTTACAAGGTGCGCGTTAGTAACGATGCTCGATCTGCCCGCCTGACGGAAGATCTCGTTTAGCCGTATAACGGGGATCGTGCCCGACTCCACGATATCCCTTAAGACGTTGCCGGGGCCGACGGAAGGAAGCTGATCCACGTCGCCGACCATTATAAGGCGTGTGCCGCCCGACAATGCTTTCAAAAGCGAATGAAACAGCGAGATATCGACCATGGACATCTCGTCGATTATCACGGCGTCGGTCTCAAGCGGATAATCCCTGTTTCGGCTGAAGCTTTCGGAGCTTGCGCTGTATTCAAGCAGGCGGTGTATGGTCCTTGCCTCCTTGCCGCTCGTATCACTTATGCGCTTTGCGGCCCTTCCCGTGGGCGCAGCGAGCTCGAATTCGAGCTGTTGGCGTTCCATGAGCTCGATAATGAAGCGAAGGATCATGGTTTTGCCCGTGCCGGGTCCGCCGGTAACGATCAGAACGCCGTCCGAAATGCTTTTTTCAACGGCTTCTCGCTGCTTGTCGGCGAGTGAGATCCTGTGTTTTTTCTCCATTCGCTCGATCTCGTGCGGAATATCTATAAGCGGCAGCACCTTGGCGCTTTGAAACAGCTGCGTAAGCATGAGCGCAGAATCCGAGTCAAGGTGATGCATCGCAGGCAGAAAAACAAGAACGGTCTCACCCAAATGCTTTTCAACGAGCTCACCCTCGATTATCATTGAATCCAGCACGGCCTCAACAAGCTCGAGGCGAACGTTCAAAATATTGTTTGATGCATACATCAAAAGCATATCGCGCGGCAGACAGGTGTTGCCCTCCGATGCCGCGAGCGAAAGTGCATACTTGAGACCGGAGCGGATGCGAAAAACGGACTCGATCTCATAGCCGGCCTCTATCGCGATCTTATCCGCGGTTTTAAAGCCGATGCTGTCCACATCATCTATGAGCATATAGGGGTTGTTCTTTATTTTCTGAACGCAGTCCTTCCCATACAGCTTATAGATCTTCATGGTCATTGCAAGCGAAAAGCCGAGCTGCTGCATGCCGATCACCACGTCCTGCATTTCAAGCTTTTCAACGTATGAATCATGGATAAGTTTTGCTTTTTTGGGGCCGATGCCGCTTAGCCTTATCAGCTTCTCGGGCGAAGATTTGATGATATCAAGCGTTTCGGCGCCGAATGCGTTCACAAGCTGTTTCGCTGTGGATTTTCCAACACCCTTGATAAAGCCGCTCGAAAGATAGGCAAGCACCGATTCATGCGAGGTCGGCAATTTAACGGTGCATGAGGAAATCTTGAGCTGCTCGCCGTAGAACGGATGCTCGCCCCAGGTGCCGCTCAGCTCAACGCTGTCGCCCTCGTTCAAGTGAGGAACCACGCCCACAGCCGTAATAAGCTCCCCCTCCTGGTTGCGAAGGGAAAGCACCGTCCAACCGCTATCGTCGCTGCGGTAGCGGATATTAACGATAACGCCTGATACATCCATGTTGACCGAAACCATGCTTATTTTGCAGCAAGGCATACCGCGCCCTGCATGCTTATCTATAATAGCATAGTTTGCGGGAAATGGCAATCGTAAACCGACAGTCAGAAGAAAGGATCTGCTTTTAATAACGAATGCGAAAGCATCAGCGAAAATGATTGGCTGCCCCTTAATATTTACCGCCTCTATTGCCGCACGCTTTGATTGATAAGCTGTGAATGATAAGTGCTGAAGCATTGCACGATAAAACACGGGTCGATATTGCTTTTTGCTTTGAATTGTGATATAGTATAAACATGCATATTCTCACGGTTTTTGTATCAAGACCGCTGAGCGTTGCCTGACCGGCCTATCGCTGGCGGGCGTTTGTGGGGCTCCCGGCCGTTGCTCTGACGAATGATACGGCGATAGAATCCCCCTCAGAATTTTTGATGTGTAGGAGCTTGATATGGCTTTTAAGGATCAGGGAAATATAAAACCCTTTTCAAACAGAATTTGGCTGGCTACGCCGACTATGCACGGCAGCGAGCTTAGTTATGTTACCGATGCTATTCAGACTAACTGGGTCTCCACCGTTGGCCGGAATATAAACGATCTTGAGGCATGCTGTGCCAAGCTTATAGGGCGGAAATATGCAGTGGGGCTTTCCTGCGGAACGGCTGCACTGCATCTTGCGATAAAGCTTTGCGGCGAAAAGCTCTATGGGCAGCCGAAGGTTGGACACGGAGCGCTTGAGGGCAAAAGGGTCTTTTGCACCGACATGACCTTTGATGCGACCGTGAATCCCATTGCCTATGAAGGCGGCGAAGCTGTATTTATCGATACCGATGCGGAAACCTGGAATATGGATCCCGAGGCGCTCGAAAAGGCCTTTGAGCTCTATCCGGAAGTAAAGCTTGTTGTGATCGCCAATCTTTATGGCTTTACCGGAGACCTACCCCGTATCGTTGAGATTTGTCATAAGCATGGCGCTCTTGTTGTTGAGGATGCTGCTGAATCTTTGGGCGCAACTTATAACGGTCTGCAAACAGGCATGTTCGGCGATATAAGCATCATCAGCTTCAACGGCAACAAGATCGTTACCGGCAGCTCGGGAGGCCTTTTGCTTACCGACAGCATGGACGATGCAAACAAGGTTCGCAAGTGGAGTACCCAGAGCCGTGAGGATGCCGCATGGTATCAGCACGAGGAGCTTGGCTATAACTATCGCATAAGCAATATCGTTGCCGGCGTAGCGCTTGGCAATATGGAGCATCTATTTGAGCATATCGAGCAGAAGAAAGCAGTATTTGAAAGATACGAGGAAGGCTTCAAGGGTCTTCCCATCAGGATGATGCCCATTATCGATGGCTGCGTTCCTAATTATTGGCTCAGCTGCGCCATCATCGATCGCGAGGCCATGTGCCGTCAGGTGCGCGGTGAAAGGGATGCACTCTATATCCCCGAAGAAGCAAAGACCTGCCCTACCGAAATATTAGAGGTCCTCGCTCGATACAACGCCGAGGGACGGCCGATCTGGAAGCCCATGCACATGCAGCCGATCTACCGCTCGCTTCCCTTTGTGACCAAGCTTGGCAGCGGCAGAGCAATGAGCAATGCTTACATTGC
>CADBGC010000137.1 GCA_902794055.1 uncultured Eubacteriales bacterium
TCTGGACGGTCCCATACATGAATCTGGTCTTCTGTCTCTGCGGCGCGGGTATCGTCCGGCCATTCAAAGGAGAGGGGCTCAAAATACATGCCGCCATTCGCTATGCAGGCGTAAGCGGCGCTCATCTGAAGCGGGCTGATGCCCGAAGTACCGAGCGCAAGACCCGGGCCGTCCACGTTGATCCTGGAGCGGTCGATGCCGAGCTGTTCAAGGTATTTCGCGCCGCGCTCAAGCTTTACGTCGTCGAAGAGCACCCTTGCCGCAACGATATTCAGCGATTCCTCAACGCCAACGCGCATACTGACAAGACCCTCGTAGCGCCTTGAGCCGATCTTGGGATAACCGCGCTCGCCGCCGTAGCCGTCGATCGGTATCTCGGAATTGAGAATGAAGGAGCCTGGGGTAAGGCCAACGTCAAGCGCGGGACCGAATACCGAGAGGGGCTTTATGGATGAACCCACGGGCATAAAGCTCTTGTATGCCCTGTTGAACTGAAGCTTTTGAACGGGTTCCTCACGTCCGCCGATCATGGCGATGATCTCGCCGGTATGCTGGTCGATGATGACCGCCGCAGCCTGGGGCTGAGCGGAGGTGATGCCGGAGGTGGGGTCGGTGAGCTCGCTTGCGTTTGAATTGCGCAGAGCGGGATAGTTTTCCCAATTCGTGATCTGATCCTGTACGGAATGCTGAACGCTCGGATCGACGGTAAGATAGATATGATAGCCGCCGGTGCGAAGCTCTTTTTCGATAAGATTCCTGTTGGAATTATTATCGTCAAGTCCGCGATCCTTGAGCATGTGAGTTACCACATCGTAAATGCCGTACTCGACGAAATACGCCATATCGTAAAGCTGCTTTTGCTCGCTGACTTCGAGAATGGTAACTTCCTCGGCAAGCGCGGCTTCATACTCTTCGAGCGTGATCTTGTTTTGATTGCGCATCGCTTCAAGCACGGTGTCGGTACGGTTGTTTGTAACGTCCATCTTGTTCGTGCCGTCCTCGTGAAAACGCTTATAGGTGTTTGCGCGGGGATTGGTAACGTTCGGCTTTTGAACCATGCCTGCGAGCATCGCACATTCGCGGATGGTAAGCTCGCTCATCTCCTTGCCGAAATAATCCTTTGCTGCGGTCTTAAAGCCGTAGTTGGAGTCGCCAAGATAAACGTCGTTCATATAGGCCTCAAGTATCTTATCCTTGGGGAGCTCATGCTCGAGCTCATAGGCAAGATAGGCCTCCTGTATCTTTCGCTTGTAGCTCTGGATATTGGTCAGAACCTTATTCTTGATGAGCTGCTGCGTGATAGTGGAGCCGCCGTGGGTGCGGGAGTTCATAAAGGTGTTTACAACTGCGGAAAACAGGCGCTTGAAATCAAGGCCGCCGTGCTCATAGAAGCGAACGTCCTCAATGGAGATAAGCGCATTCTTGAGCATTTCGGGGATCTCCTCGATGGAAGCCCAGTCGCGGTACTCCATGCCCGCGTAAGTGGTTATCATTTCGCCGTTGCGGTCATAGATATAGCTCGTGCGGGCATTTACCGCAAGCGAGGAGATATCCAGCGACGGGGAGGTATCCACATACGCCTTTGCGATGCCGAGAAACAGTCCGAGCCCTGCGAAAACTCCGACTATCGCAACGATGATAAAGATTTTAATAACGGTGAAAAGAATGGCGAGCACGGTGCTTCTGGGGCGCTTGCGGCGAACGAAAGCGCGCTTGCTCGATCTCTTTTCCTTTCCGCTTTCCTTTTCTGAAGAACGGTCGTATGCGGATGTATCGCTGCCGTTCGAAGCGAGTGAATGAAGCTCCTTTTTGTCCACCTTGGCGGTGCCGCCGTTCATGATATCGTTATTCTCTGCCATAAGCATGATCCTTTCGTGTTCAGAAGTTATAGGCGCAGCGAGTGCACCCTAAATTCCCAATATAATTATAACACATTTAACGCGCATTTACAAACATTCGAGCGTTTGTTAATAAATTTGTACCTTTTTTGCGCCGCACCGTAACACTTCCAAGCCGCATCAAATACTATGCAAACGGGAGCGGTCGAGGCAGAAAGGGGAGAAACTTAGAATGGAAAACGCGGCGTATTTCAGAAATTCAAAGCAATTCAGGCTGAATTGCAGCAAAAAAATGAGGATAGTGCTTCTTGCAGTATCCGCTTTTTTGCTGAGCGTTATTTTCCTGAATCTTCTTATTGCAGAGCCGCTTGAAAGCCTTGCGGAAAAGCGCGTGAGCGCAGCTGCGACAAAGCTCTTAAACGATTCCATCAAAGAGGTCATGGAGGAATACGCCGCGGAGGGCGGGGGAGCATTTACAAAAGGGCAAAGCGCGGCGGGGGAGGGCTCGGTGCTCTTCATAGATGCGGTGGGCATGAATCTGATGGCGGCGCGGGTCACGGAGCGCGCTCAGCAGAAGGTGGAGGAGCTCGGCATCTGCGGAATAGAGATACCTCTCGGCAGTGCGAGTGGATTGCCGATTCTAAACGGCATCGGCCCGCGTTTGAAAATTGGAATAGAGCCGATCGGCGAAGTGAGCGGCAGCTTCTTATCGCGTTTTGAGGATGCGGGCGTGAATCAAACCCGCTACCGCGCCGATCTGCGCTTGAATGCGAATATCGAAATGCTGATACTCGGTAAAGCGAAGAGCGTTTCGGCATCAGTATCCGCTCCGGTTTGCGAAACCATCGTAGTCGGCGGCGTTCCAGCGGCGTATACGAATGTGGCAAGCATGGAGGACGCGCTGAACCTAATTCCAACCGATGTCGGTGGGGTATTCGCCCCGTAAAAAATGAGCGGCGCGAAAAACGCACCGCCCGAGATCATCCGGCTTTATTGAGTTTATGCGTCATGCTCGTGCATGAAGTCGGGTCTCGTATGCTTTCTGAAAAGCATTGTGAAGCCCCAAATGCCGGCAAGACCCACGAGGGTGTAGATTATCCTCGATACCACACCGCTCATGCCGCCGAATATGGCGGCAACAAGGTCGAACTGGAATATGCCGATAAGCCCCCAGTTCAATGCTCCGATCACGATAAGGATCAGCGACAGCGTATCCATCTTCTCACTCCTTTTCTACGGCGGTGGGCGATGAGCCAACAAAGCCGTTTGATGCGCTTATTATCTGCATAATAGGGCGATCAATACATATTCGGAGTGGAAATAGCTGCCAAAACTTCACAAAAACGGCGAAAATTCAAAACAGCTCCGCCTCAAGCCTGTCGAAATCGATTCTTTCGATGAAATCATCCGCTCTGAAAACGGTATGCCCAAAGCTGAGCAGCTCGGAAACGTGTTTATTCATGATTATCGGGCGCGCTAAGTTCAGCGCATGGCAGGCTTCGCCTATCGGCTCGTTCCAGTCGGGCACGTCCGAAGCATCCTTCTGCGGCAGCTCGACCGTGAACTGCGCAAGGGTTTTATTATTCTTCCTCTTTTTTATCCAAAGCTTCATAGCGTTTCATCCTTATGCTTGATTACAACAGTATACACCAAAAACGCGGATTTGAAAACAGCTTTTATCCGCGCATTATCGCTTCGGCCGTTGCCGCAAGCTTTTCAGGCGTTTTTTTCGCTTTCGAATTTTTCCACCATATCAAGAACCGCCTCTCGAATCTCGGCTTTTGCGGCTTCGGTGAAATAATTGTGTCCGCAGCCGTTCAGCAGCTTCGTATTTGTGCCAAGGCGGTTTTGCGCATGGTATACGCTCATAGCGCCGACTATCTCATCAAGCTCCGAAAAGAAGAAGAGGGTATCGCTCGGCACGGCAAACCTAATGCGCCTTGCTCGGCGGATAAGCTTCAGCAATTCGATAAACGGACGCGCGCAGAGCAGATACTCAGCCGCGAACCTTGCCGAAACGCCGCTCACCTCACGCTCTGCGATTATAAAAGGATCGTCAGTTTTATAGTTTTTTAAGCTTGCCAGCACGGCGTGCTTTATGCAGCGCCATGTGAAGCGGATATGAAACGGGCAGCAGAGCAGCAGCATTCCCGAAAAGCATTTCAGCTTTTCATGTGTCATCAGTCCGAGCAGGCAGCCCATCGAGTGGGCAGCATAAACTATATGCTCGCATTGTTTTTCAAGCTCTATGCACTCTTTTTCAACCGCATCAAGCCATTGCTCGGCGCGCGAGCTTCTGAATTCCTTCGTTGTTGCGCCATGCCCGGGAAGCGTAAGATTTTGCACCAAAACCGATTCGGGCAAATGCGCTATGATATGCTCGAATTGCCTGGAGCTGCCCTGGATTCCGTGAACAAATATGATGCCGACCCGATAAGGTTTCATAATGCCTCCCGTTTTTAGGTTCATTCGGGGAAAATCATATTGACAAAGTGCGAATGAACCATTAAAATATATGTGAAAACAAAAAATGCGGCGGCGGAAGGGTGATTAGGCCCACCCCTCCGACCTGCATATGTGTTACGCCCACATACACAACGGGTTTAATACCCATGCTCGCAAGCTCAATTATAAGGGAAACGCAATTCATTTTCAAGGTTTACTCCTAAATTTGACAAAGCCTTTCCCGAATGTGTGCATGATTTTGCCGCGCAAGCGGCGGGATCGCGGCTGTGTATGAGGTACACGGTCGTTTTTTGTTTTCCCAAAGCGGCTTGGGGCGGCAAAAACCGCTCCAAACCTGCCGAAGGAACCACATTCGGGAAGGCTTTTTGCGTACCTTCTGTTTCACAAAGGCAGTAAAACGCAAAGAAAATATATTTTTGTTTTAGGAGGAAAAGAACATGAAACGAAGCTTGAAAGCCGCATTAGCGGCGATGCTCGCGCTTATCATGGCGCTTGCCACGCTTCCCGCGCTTGCGGTGGAGAGTGCGGTGGAAGTGGAAACGGATTGTGCGGAAATCCACGAGCATACGGTCTCACAAGCTGTCGACGAACCGGCGAATAACACAAGAGCTTTTGTTCCGCGCTTGTCAATGACCCCGCAAACCGCGCCGAAGTACTATACTACTTGGAATGTATTCTACAATTCCGGTTATGGAATGCCTAATTGCACCTGCTATGCTTTCGGACGTGCATACGAAATACTTGAAACCGTTCCGAACCTCAGCCATGGAAACGCCGGAGAATGGTGGGGATTTAACCAGCGAAACGGCTATTATCCCTATGGGCAAACTCCTGCATTGGGTGCAATCGCGTGCTGGAGTAAACCGGGTGCCGCGGGTCATGTTGCCGTTGTTGAACAAATAAACGGCGATGAAGTAATAACATCCGAGTCCGCGTGGAGAGGGACTTATTTTTACACAACAAGAAGAAGTGCAAGTCACTCAAATTTCAGCCAAAGCTCCGCTTATCAGTTTCAGGGGTTTATATATGTTTATGAGCAGCCCGGGCAGCCCATTACTCCGCCCGCAATGCCTTCTGTTTCTACCGATGCATCGCAATATTGTGTCGGATCAACAGTGACGATTTCTTGGAACGCCGTTTCAAATAATCAGTTTTATTGGATAAATGTATATAAAGACGGTGCTTTGATTATTGATCAAAGCATGGATAACAATACATCTCTTTCTGTTCCAAATATTGATGTTGGCGATTACTGGGTGTATTTATCGGCAAATAATAGTGCTGGAACATCGGGGGCAAGTTCATGCTATTTCAGCGTTGTTGATTCCGCGCCGGAAGCACCTATTGTAACAACTGACAGTACCTTTTATTCAGTTGGCTCAACTGTCACGGTATCATGGAATGCTGTTGAAAACAATCAGTTTTATTGGACGAATGTATACAGAAACGGTGAGATGATTTATGATAGTTAGATTCTGCGCCAGAAGCACCGAATGTTACTACGAACTACTACTTCTATGCAGTTGGCTCAACTGTCACGGTATCGTGGAATGCTGTTGAAAACAATCAGTTTTATTGGACGAATGTATACAGAAACGGTGAGATGATTTATGATAGTAGCTTGGGCAATAACACTTCGTTTGAAGGCGCATACTGGATTAACTTATCAGCAAACAATCCTGCAGGAGGCAACGGCTCAAGCTGCGAGTTTGTTGTTGTAGATGCTGCTCCGGAAGCTCCTGTCGTTACAACCGATAGCACAAGTTATGCAGTTGGCTCAACTGTCACGGTATCGTGGAACGCTGTTGAGAATAATCAGTTCTATTGGACGAATGTATACAGAAACGGCGAGATGATTTATGACAGTAGTATGGGGAATGATACCTCGTTTACACTAACCAATGTTCAGGCTGGCAACTATGTTGTTCTTTTGTCCGCAAATAATCCCATGGGCGGCAACGGCTCAAGCTGCTCTTTCATAGTTAATGCCGTCACCCCCGGCGACATCGACAGTAATGGAACAGTGACAATACTTGATGCGCTTCTTGCGCTGCGAATGGGAATGGGCATGCTTCCGGTTGCAAATCTTGAAGTGGCGGATATGAATGGCGACGGTGCAGTTACCGTTATCGACGCGCTTATGATTATGAGGCTCACTATGGGAACGGCTTGATTCAGGCTGTGACAAAACTCTTTCTCCAACCGCGGCGCTCATGCGCTGCGGGGGGGAGAAAAGCAAAATTAAGCCGACTTGGCTAATATTGAAATTGAAATGCCGCCTTCGGGCGGCTGCGCGATCTATCAGAGCAAAAAGATACCAAAGTATAACACAAATTCGGCGACCCATTCGGGTCGCCGAACCTTTACAGCAAAAGCTGTTTTGCTATTCAGTTAAGCTTTTTTACGCCTTCTTGGTCTGCGCCATAACTTCCTCTGCGAAGTTGTCGCTGCGCTTCTCAAGGCCCTCGCCCATCTCGAAGCGGGTGAAGGAGATAACGTCGAACCTGCCGCCGATCATATCGGAAACGGACTGGTCGGGATTCTTAACGAAGGGCTGCTCGAGCAGGCAAACTTCCTTGTAGTACTTCTGGATGCGGCCTTCGACCATCTTGTCGATGATGGCGGCGGGCTTGCCCTCTTCAAGCGCCTGCGCACGGAGGATCTCGCGCTCATGCTCGAGCTCGGCCTCGTCGCAATCCGCACGGTTCAGGCAGGTGGGCTTTGCAGCCGCGATCTGCATGGAAACGTCGTGTGCAACGGCGGAATGCTCGTTGTTGGAGATGTGAAGAAGAACGCCGATCTTGCCGCCGAGGTGAACGTAGGTGTCAACGATACCCTCAACGCGGTCGAAGCGGCGGATGGTGATCTTCTCGCCGATCTTGGCAACGGCTTCGTTGATGACCTGGGAAACGGTCTTGGTCTCGTCCTCGGAGTAG